>CAZUXX010000191.1:4034-6899 GCA_964624215.1 uncultured Planctomycetaceae bacterium | reverse complement strand
AATCAGGTTTTGACCGGATTGTCACTTCGCTGGCGCGTCGGCGCGGGCGTTTCCTGCTGCCCCTGGCCGCCGGGCTTCAGATGCTCCCCCGGGGTGGGACGATCAGACGCTGAACTCCCCACTGCGTCCACTTTCGGACGGCGTCCGTCTGATTGCGCTGAATCATCGGTCGGTCGAAAAGGACGCGACCAGTCCGTGTGACCACCTCGCGGCACTGCACATCTCGCGAGCGCTCGCGGGCTGTTCTCAAGATGCGGCGGCGCCTGGACGACCATTGGCCGGCACCAATGGCAGGAGGACTCCGCCCGAGACGCTACGATGATGTACGACGCGCTCGAGGCCTTGCGTCTGTTGCCTGACTGTTCCGCGGCTCCAGAGAGCGGCCCACTTGCGGCACCAGGATCTCCGATGCAGTCGCTGTTGATCATCGACGACGAACCGAACGTGCTGTACTCGCTCCAGAGAGGATTGCGGCGGGACGGCCTTGAGATTCGTACCGCCGGGACGGCGGATGAAGGGTTGCGGGCGATTGAAGAGGATCTTCCCGATGCCGTCCTCATGGACGTACAGATGCCGGGACGCTCCGGACTGGATGCCCTCGAGGAGATCCGGCGAATCAACGCGCACGTGCCGGTGATCCTGATGACCGCCCACGGGACAGCCGACACCGCAATCGAGGCGATGAAGCGCGGGGCATTCGACTACATCCTCAAGCCGTGGAAACTGGCCGACCTGAGGGCACTGGTTGACCGCGCCCTGAATGCCGGGCGACTCAGTCGTGTGCCGGCGGTCTTTGGCGAAGACGACACGGAGTCGGAGAGCGAACAGTCACTGGATGTCGACCGGATTGTCGGTCGCTCACCGGCGATGCAGTCGTTGTTCAAGGAGATTGGCCGTGTTGCTCCGCAGAACATCAATGTGCTTATCCGCGGTGAGAGCGGAACCGGGAAGGAACTGGTTGCTCGGGCCATCTACCATCACTCGCAGCGGACGAATCAGCCATTTCTGGCGATCAACTGTGCCGCTCTGCCGGACACACTCCTGGAGAGCGAACTGTTTGGTCACGAGCAGGGGGCTCTTACCGGGGCCGACCGGCGGCGTATCGGGAAGTTCGAACAGGCCGACGGAGGAACTCTCTTTCTGGACGAGGTCGGAGACATGTCTCCGCTCACGCAGGGCAAAGTGCTGCGGGTGCTCGAGGACGGGCGGTTCCAGCGGGTCGGTGGAACCGAAACGATCACTGTCGATGTCCGTCTACTCGCCGCCACCAATCGTGATCTGGAAGAACTGATTCGCGAGAAGCGGTTCCGCCAGGATTTGTACTACCGCCTGAACACGTATGAGCTGACGCTCCCGCCGCTCCGCGAGCGTCGCGAGGATATTCCCCTGCTCGTACGGCACTTTCTCCGCCGGTCGTCACGCGATTTCCAGGCACCACAGCGGGGGATCTCTCCTGCGGCACTGAAAGCACTTGAAGAGTATCACTGGCCGGGCAACGTGCGGGAACTTGAGAGTGCCATCCGCTATGCCCTGGTGCGGTCAGCGGGCGAGACGATCAAACCCGAAGACCTTCCCGCCAGCATTGTTCCGTCATCGGAGTCTCCCGCAGTTCCAACCGAGCCAGCGTCAGCGGAGGAGCAGCCGTCTGACGACGCGCTCTCCCGTCAGAATCCGTCGCTGGCGGACGCCATTATGCAGCTGCTCGATCAGTTGCTGCCGCAGTCCGAAGGAGCGATCTACGAGGACGTCCATTCGGCTGTCGACCGGATCCTGCTGGCCGAGGTGTTGCGGCGAGTTGACGGGCATCAGACACGCGCGGCCGAGCTGCTGGGCATCTCCCGGACAACACTCCGGGCCAAGCTCCAGCAACTCGGCATGTCGGTTGAAAAGATCGTTCGCTGATCGCGCCCTCCGTGTGGGCGTCGTCGGGCGCTCGTTACGACTGGTCGCGCAGAGCGGTCATCGCCCGAAATAGTGCCACTTGTAAGTCAGGGGACCCCGCGATTCGCCCGGAGGAATTTCCACGGTCCAGGTAATGCGGCTGACCGTGTTGAGGTGATGCCACCACGACGGCAGCAAGGAGAGTCGCAATCCGTAAGACGATGCTCTGCCAAACTGGGCGTTCATCGCCGGACGGGAGATCCGGCCGGCGGCGTCAGCCTGATCGGCGACGCCAGGAAGCTGCCGTTCGATCTCGACGCGAATCGGTCGGTCGTGGTGATTGGTCAGTGACAGAGTCCCCGCGACATCGATGCGGTCGTACGTATGTCCGCCGAAGCTGGCAGCATTGGGAGTTCGTTCGACCTCGTCCTCGCTGTGAGCGTACGAAACATTCACGGCTGCCGTCAGTTCGAGATCGACCGAGGCCCCCATCGAGGTGTATGTCATGAGCCCCTGTGCGGTGATGCGACCGTCCTTGATAAGGAGGGCCGGTCCTGTCGTAAACGGAGCGTCAGATGTGTTCTTCAACCGCGCGATATGCATCACACGGGGGGCATTGAGCATCTCAGCGACGTCTGCCTGTTGTTGAGATTCGATGGCATGCCGCATGTTCGGGGGCGGGCCGAGCGGAAGTGTCAACCGGTACAGGTCCTCGTAGGGGACCGTCCACTTTCCCAGAGAAAGGATCATTCGCTCGCCCCGGCGGAGCGAGAGATTCTCCACGGTGAAGAGGTACAGGTCGTCTTCTGCCGCTGACAGTTCAGCCGGTAACCGGTCCTCCCCCTCCGCCTGCTGTGGACGGTTGTCGTGACTGCGCACGACCTGCGTCTGCATGATGATCGAGTTCGACAGGAAGTTGGTGCTCGTCGGGTCCGCCTGTTGGAAGTAGCTGGAGAGTTCGCGGAGGGTCTGGTCCAGTGCCAG
>CAZUXX010000191.1:3289-4024 GCA_964624215.1 uncultured Planctomycetaceae bacterium | reverse complement strand
ATCAAGTGTCTCCTTGAAGTAGAAGTTCGGGACACCGACGACCAGGTGGGTCCGCACGTTTTCGAGGTCGGCGAGTTCGTTGATCACGGTGGCCTGTACTTCCACCAGTGCCTGCCCGTCGGGCTGCAGCGTGATCCGGTACTGTGGTATCCAGCGGACGCCTTTCTGGAGATAGGTCATCTGCAGCCCAACGTCGTTGACCGGTTGATCTCCGTCCCAGCGAAACCGGAGAGACAGCACGTTGCGAAGCTGCTTTGTCGACAAGGTGCGTGCCGGTTCATCCAGAAACGTCACTTGCTGGATCGTGTCGATCGGAACCGACTTCACCCCCTCGTGTGTCCGCAGCAGAATGATGTTCCCCGGCTGCATCGGTGAGGGATCTGTCGTCGGTGTGGTCAGGTCCGAATCGTCTTCCGAAGTGGCGGCTGGAATGTCGAGAATGGTGGCAGGATACGAGTGCGACTGGTGAACGTGCACGATGATCCGTGCCCCGACGTTCGCTTCGAGCAGTTCCCGAACCGTCGTTGCCGTTCGCTCCTGTTCCACGCGGCGACATCCCGCGGTCGCCGACACGAGTTCGGCCCGTTCGTCTGCAGAGGCCGCCCAGAAGGTGCCGGCCGGCTCGGGATCCTGAGGCCGGGCATCAGCTGAGGTGCAGTGACACCCCGACGTCGTTCAGCAGTTCGACCGTCGTGGCCAAGGGCAGGCCGATGACGTTGGTATCGCTGCCGACGA
>CAZUXX010000191.1:0-3279 GCA_964624215.1 uncultured Planctomycetaceae bacterium | reverse complement strand
GATCCAGTTCGACGTGTCCGTCGTCGTTGACGACGACATTCCCCGAGTGCTGGACGAAGGCGTGTCCATCCTTGAAGACAGTGACCTCGCGAATGGGCAAGCTGCCCAGTGGTGTGGCCGCCGGCAGCTGAGCGGCGATCACGAGTGCAATGGCCCAGACGAGTGAACGCAGCATGAGTGTTCCCCTTTTGGTTCAGTGGGATCATGAGCCGGCAAGGAACACATTCTACTGTCGAGGCTGCGGAACCTCGTCACCAGCCTGTAACATGGCGCGCCCTGATTCCCCGCCAGCGCGTGCATGACAACACGATGTCCGTTTCCGTCCGTAATCCCCACAGTGTCCTGGCCGCCCTCGAAGCACGACCGCAGGATGTCCTCGAGATTCGGCTGCCCACCCGGTCGCCTCAGCCGGCATGGCAGCGAGTGAGCGAAGCCGCTGCGGCGGCAGGAGTGCCGGTTCGCATTGCACGAAGTGGGGGCGGCCCGGGCCGGCGTTCGCGGGAGAGTGTCGAGGGACGCACCGGAGGGGCCGAAGCGACCCTGCGGGACAAGGAGCCGGTCGATGTCCGGGATCTGTTTGCCTCACCGGAGACCGGGCGCGGTGTGTGGCTGGCTCTCGATCAGGTTCAGGATCCGCACAATCTGGGAGCAATCTTCCGGACAGCTGCGTTCTTCGGTGTGCGCGGGATTGTCATCACGCGTCACAAGTCCGCTCCCGTGACCGGTACGGTGTACGATGTCGCGTCGGGCGGCGTTGAGGCGGTTCCGTTTGCCGTTGAGTCCAACCTCCGACAGGCCCTTGACTCTGCAAAGCAGGCAGGGTTGTGGGTGCTGGGCACCTCCGAGCATGCTCGTGAGTCGCTGTGGACGGCCGACGTTGAACGTCGCTGGCTGCTCGTTGTCGGTAACGAAGAATCTGGCCTGCGGCGGCTGACCCAGGAGTCGTGCGACAACGTGTACAGCATTCCGGCGAGTGGGCCTGTCGGCTCGCTGAACGTCTCGGTCGCGACAGGAGTGGCCGTATCGATCCTGACGCGTCCCGTGGAGACTGGACGTTAGCCGGCCGTCGCGCAGAGGGACGACTGACAGGCTCCCGGAACGGCCGGGCGGATGCAGACATTGCAGTGACCTCCTGAGAGCGCCCTGAAATGACTTTCGAAAATCGAGTCGTCGTTATCACCGGCGGTGCCAGAGGAATCGGTGCCGGCTGCGTCCGGGTCTTCGCGGACGCCGGGGGGATCGTATGGTTTCTCGATCGTGATGCCGCAGCCGGAAACCGGCTCGTGGATGAGCTGGCTCCTGCGGCCTCCGGCCGGATCCGGTTTGTCCATTGTGATGTGGCACAGCCGGACCAGTTGACCGCTGCCATCGACGAGGCTGCGGTGGTGAACGGGCGGCTGGATTCGCTCATCAACAATGCCGGGGCGCATCCGCCTGCAACCCGGATAGAGGACGCGTCGCTGGAGGATGTCGAGTCACTGTTCCGGCTGAATTTCTTTGCCACCTACGTCGGGTGTCAGGCGGCTGGCAAACATTTGCGGAAGACGCGGGGCACGATCGTCAACGTCAGCTCCATGACGGCTGTTCTTGGTCAGGATTGTTCGTCGGCTTACGCCGCGACGAAGGGGGCGCAACTGAGCCTGACGAAGGCGCTGGCCGTCGAACTCGGTCCCGACGGGATCCGGGTGAACGCGGTGTTGCCCAGTAATGTGGATACGCCGCTGATGCGGGAATGGGCCGCTACGCTCCCCGATCCGGAATCGGCACTCGAGCGAGTCGCGCAGTTGCAGGTCTTCGGCCGGATGGCGGCTCCTGAGGAGATCGGGAAGGTCTGCCTGTTTCTTGCCAGCGACGATTCCAGCTTTATCACCGGTCATGGGATTGAAGTCGAGGGGGGAGCGAGCCTCGACTACTGACTGATCCGTCCCCGTTTTTCGCACTGCCCCTGGATGACAAACTCGTTCCCTGTTGAACGCCGTCGCCGGGGGAACTGCCACAAACGAAAGCGACCCGAACGCACAGGCGTCCGGGTCGCGAGAATCAAAGCGGTCAATCTCGGAGTACGAGGTTCTGACAGCCTCAGCTGAGCTGGGCCAGCTTCATGATCAGGTCAGCGGTGCGGTTCGAGTAACCGTACTCATTGTCGTACCAGCTGAGCACCTTCAGCAGGTTGCCGCCGATCACCTGTGTCCAGCTCGCATCGAAGATGCTGCTGTGGGGGTTCCGCACGATGTCGCTGGAGACGATCGGGTCGGTGACGTACTGAAGGATCCCCTTCAGTTCGCCCTCTGCCGCGGCCTTCATCGCGTCGTTGACTGCTTCGGCGGTGACGTCGCGATTCATCACGGCAACGAGGTCGGTGACACTGCCGACGGGAACGGGCACGCGGAGCGAGATGCCCGTCAGTTTCCCGTTGAGATTGGGCAGCACCTTGCCGACGGCCGAGGCGGCGCCGGTCGAGGTCGGGATGATGTTGACCGCTGCCGCCCGGGCCCGACGCGGATCTTTATGGATCTGGTCGGAGGTCCTCTGGTCGTTCGTGTAGGCGTGGACGGTCGTCATCAGACCTTTCTCAATACCGAACTCCTTGTCGAGCACCTTGGCCATCGGGGCCAGGCAGTTCGTGGTGCAGCTGGCGTTCGACACGCACTGCACACTGGCATCAAGATCCTGATCGTTAACCCCGAGGACGATCAGCTTCGCCTTCCCCTTCGTCGGGGCCGAGATCACGACCTTCTTCGCACCGGCGTCGATATGGCTGTCGTACCCCGGAGCCGAGTCAGTCTTCTCGCTTGTGAAAAATCCGGTCGATTCGAGGCAGATGTCGACACCGAGTTCCTTCCAGGGGAGTTCGGCCGGATCCCGCTTGGCGGTCACCTTGATCTGGTGTCCGTCGACTTTCAGGAAGTCTTCGCCGTACTCGACCGTCCCGGCATAGGGACCCTGGACACTGTCGTACTTCAGCAGCATCGCCAGTGCTTCAGGGCTCCCGAGGTCGTTGATCGCCAGCACCTTGAAATCGTGCGGCGAATTGGGATCGCGGGTGCGATCCATCATGGCCCGAAAGCTGATTCGTCCGATGCGGCCAAAGCCGTTAATGGCAACAGGAATAGCCAAGACAGTTCTCCAGTGAGTCGCGTGTGTGCGGGGCTGCCGCTTCCATCATGCCGCCCGGCGGCCATGCGGCAGCAGTCAATTCGAGCACTTCGGTCTCGCAAGCGCGCGACTTCTACCGGTCCGTATGGGCCACCTCAAGGATAGGCGCCCGGCTTCCTGCAG
>CAZUXX010000190.1:0-6904 GCA_964624215.1 uncultured Planctomycetaceae bacterium | reverse complement strand
CGCGAGGTTCCCGAGGAGGATCGTCTCGGTGAGCGGTCCGGCATACCCTTCGAAGTTCGAAGTCGCCCGTTTGCGCTCGCCGATGATGGACTGGTGCCATTCGACGAAGTGACCGGGAGAGCGTTCGAAGTCGACCTTCGGCTTGGGCATTTCCTTGCCGTTGTCGTCGAGAATGACGAAGTCGTCCCCGTAGTCGTTCCAGGAGTACAGCGTGCCGCCTTCGCAGACGACGATGGCGCCGCGGGGGTTCTTGTCTCCCTTGAAGCCGTATCCCTTGAGGATCGATTCGTCGGGCAGGTTCCCGCCGTCGTACCACCAGACATCGACGTCGCCACGCCACGAGTTCTTGGGGAACTCGAACTTGATCTTCGACTTCTGGGGATAGCTGTCGCCATTGTGGCCGGTCGTCCAGGCCTGGATGGAGACCGGGTCCTTCAGTTCGACGCCCATGAAGGGCATGTTGAAGGTGTGGCAGGCCATGTCGCCCAGGGCACCGGTGCCAAAGTCCCACCAGCCACGCCAGGCGAACGGGTGGTACTTGTCAGAGAACCCGCGTTCCGGTGCGGGGCCGAGCCAGAGATCCCAGTGGACCCACGGCGGAGCTTCTTCCTCCTGGGGACGCGGGATGCCCTGCGGCCAGACGGGACGGTTGGTGACGACATGCACTTCCTTGATGTCGCCGAGATGCTTGCCCTTGAGGATGGCGGCCGCTTCGCGGAGACCGGAGTTGGCGGTCCCCTGGTTCCCCATCATGGTGGGGACGTCCTTCTCGCGGGCGATCTCCTGCAGGCGGCGGGCTTCCCAGACGGTGTGCGTGAGGGGCTTCTGGGTGAAGCAGGCCTTGCCCATGTTCATCGCCATTGCGGCGGCGGGTGCATGGGTGTGGTCGGGAGTCGAGACGGTGACAGCATCGATCTTGTCACCCATTTCTTCGAGCATTTTGCGGAAGTCGCTGTAGCGGGCGGCTTTTTCGAAGCCGGGACGGCTTGCCGCCTTGTCGAGAGTCGAATCGTCGACATCGCAGATGGCGACGATGTCGCCGTGCTTGGCTGCGTCGGCCGAGTCGCTCGATCCCTTTCCGCCGACCCCGATGCACGCGTAACGGACGCGACTGTTGGCGGCCTTGTCATCGGCAGCGGCAGCTCCGCCTACGTACACAGCGGCCGCAATCGCGGCCGATTGTTTCACGAAGTCTCGACGCGTGGAGTTCTTCGGCATGTGAATCCTCAGAAGTGAACAGCAGTTTTAACCGGTGGCGCTTCCGGCGACACCAGCCTCAGGTCCGTCCGGGAATATCCTCTTCCAGCGTTTCACTGTACCGGACCGGGATTGAGAAATCACGTCCTGCCGATGGGTTTTTCGCTGCGGGCGGGTGGGCGAGCAGCCGGCGTTACCACGGGGGACGGGTGATGCCTGTCGTGACGGCGATGCGGCCGGGAGCGGAATCTCCCGTGCGAGTTCCGGTGAGTCGCCGCGAACTGCTGCGCCTCACCGGATTCGCCGAACAGATGGCACTCTGGCCGAGGCTTCGACCTGTCGAAGGAGACGCGTGCTGGCCGGATTCACTCGCTGGTTTCACCCGGGGCGTTGGTCGCCTCTTCAGGCTCGTCCGCGGGTACTGGTTGCGTTGAGTCTGCCGGGCTTTCTGTCGCGGTTTCCGGCGGCGGAGATTCGGGAGGTGTCGACGGCTCGCTGGAGGCCGGGGGGGCCTCTGCGGGCTTGCCGGTGGCAGGAGTAGAAGCGTCCCCGCCGGACTTTTCAGCGTCGCTGCCGTCGGAGGCGTCGCTTTGCGGCTTGTCTGTTGAGGGAGTGGTTGCCCCGGCAGAAGGCTGAAGTTCGGATGGCAGGTTCAGTCCGGGCGGGAGCGAATCGCTGGAACCGGTCACGTCCGGGAGTTTCTCCTTGATCAGCTGATCGCGGGAGAGGCTGAGTTTGTCGTAGCTGTCGCCCGGAATGACGTAATACCATTCCGCGAAGCGACGATTCAGTTCTTCGGCCTTCTCGCGGCCCTTTTTGACACGCTCCTGGTAGCTCTCGAGATCGCGTTCGTACTTCTTGCGATCTTCCTCGTACTTCTCCAGAGCGGCCTCGTATTCCTCGCGGATGGCCTGGAGAGGATCGGCTTGGTCTGCGGGCTTCTCGTCAGTCTGCTTCTCACCGTTGGTGGCATCATCGTCAGAAGTCGCAGCGTCGGCCGGTTCTTCCGCGGGGGTCGGGTCTTCCGACGACGCGTCGGGCTCGTCGGCGGAGGCAGGCTGCTCTGATGCGGGCTGTGCGGGTTCGTCGCTCTGTTGCGCGTCGTCAGCGGGATCCTCCGAAGCGTCGTCGCAGGTGGATTCGTCGTCCGCAGTGCCGTTGTCGGCGTTGGCCGGTTGACCGGTTTCAGGTGTTGCCTCCGGGGCCCTGGGAGCCGGGTTCTCTGAGGTCGGATCGGTCGTGGCCGGTGTCGGCTCCGCTTTGGCTTCGTTTCCGCCTTCCGGCTTGTCTCCCGCCTGCTCCGCTTGCTGGAGGGCGGCGGGCATTTCGGGCTTCGTGGGTTCGACCGGCTTGTCGTCGACGTACTGTTCGTCGAAGTCGACACGGACGAACACGTAGCGGCCGGGGCTGGACCCCGAGCCGTCGTCTCCGGTCTCGTCGTCCGTATCGTCCTTGTCGGCGTCGTCGGATGCGTTCGCCTCGTCGTCTGCTGCCTCCGCTTCGTCAGTGGAGGTGGACGTGAATCCGATTTCGAGCTCCTCCTGGCTGCCGGTAAAGGCACGACCAAAGTAGAGACGATAGACGAGACCTTCGTTTGTCGCGGCGGCAAGCTCACCCTCGCGGGCCATGAGACTCAGGGCCGAGGGGTCTCCTGACTCGCCGGGCTGCAGGAGGAATCCGCGTGTGAGCAGATCGCTCTGCATTGCGTCGACGTCGCGCTGCGACTTGATGACCGAACGGTCGAGTTTGAGTTCGGGCGTGAGGCCTTTCTGCTTGGGGCGAACACCGATGACCTTGAGGCTGCCGAGGGTGTCGACCGTTTTGCGAACGGCCTCGGTATTGACTTCGCTGGACTCGTCGTCGAGGCCGGCGAGGGTCCACGGGTCGCTCGAGTCCTTGCGGGTGAGCACGCTGACTTCGCGTTCGGTGACGGTGCCCCGCAGCTCGTCGAACGAGTAGTCGTTGACCTGAAGCTCGGTGACCTTCCAACTGTCGAGTTCGAGCAGATTGGTTTCGATCCAGTCGGTGAACTTCGTCGAGAGGTCGATGTCGAGCGTGGTGATATAGACTTCGTCTTCGGCGGGATGGCGGACGTAGAACTGCTTCTCTCCTCCTTCGACCGGGTTGCCGATGATGTAGTCGGCGAGGACCTGGCCATCGTCGCCGCGGAGGATGATTCGCTTGCCGACCCCTTCGACGTCGCCGATTTTCAGGCTTTCCTGATGGGGGTCGACAACCCCGTACTGCGCATGATCGGCAGGCCAGCGAGTGACGAGAGCCCCCCGTTCAACGCCGATGATCGAGGCGGCGGTCCTGGCCAGACGGTCGGCGGCGTCGGCGGGATAGTTGTGATGCGAGGGGATGACCCAGCGACCGTTCTCGAGCCGGGTGACACGGAATTCGAGCGGCCGCACGTCGTCGGCATCGAAGGCATAGACTTCGAGCGCGACCGCCGTGGTGGGGTCGGTGAAGTCGGCATAGAAGGGCTGACCAACCCGTCCGAATTCCTTGATCTCGGCGGGCCGCTGCATCCATTCGACCATTCCGGTGATGGCCAGACAGAGAACGGCTCCGGCGACAAACAATCCTGTACGGGCCGTCGATGACATACGTCGATCCGGTGGGGAGGTTTGCGTTTGCGGCTGCGTCGCTGCGGCTTCTGCCGGAGCGGCGTCGGTGGTGGTTGCGGGCGCTTCGGAGGACATCGTTGCCATCTCCTGACTGATCACGACTTCTGGACGGTCCGCAGAGCGGACGCCTGAGTGCCGGTGACTATCTGATTGGGTTCGGGACGGGTCGAGTCGGGGGACCTGTCCTGCGTTCTCACTGTCGCCGCCGGCTGGGGACGACGTTCCGTTTTTCGTTGTTCCAGCGGTTGAGGAAGACGACGAGGCCGACGATCAGGGCCGGAACCGGGGGAAGCCACACGGCCCAGACCCGGATCCTGGATTCCAGCCTCTGGATCTGGCGGTTGGTGTTCGCCTGGATCTTGCGGATCTCGTCGTTCTTCCGCTGGGTGATCTGGGCTTCGGCGAGGCTGAGGCGCTGCTGTTCGGCCTCCTGGGCCTGCCGGAGCAACTGGGCTTTGGCGATGGGATCGAGGTTCTCGTTCTCCTCGATTTCCTTGACCCGTTCGCTGAGGAGCTGCTTGCGTTTTTCGAGTTCTTCGTCGGCTTCGCGATCAGCCGCCTGTTCGGCTTCGTTCGCCTCTTCGAGGAAGGATCGTTTGCGGGCCTCGACGCGGGTGAGAGACCGCTGGCGCGCCCGGCGACTGCGCAGGGGAATGAACTCCTCGTCGCCCGCAAGAGCATCGACGGCGTTGAGGACGAACGTCACGTTATCGAACGTGACGTTGAGGTTGCCGAGATTCCGCTCGCGGAAGAAGAAGTCGGAGATCATGTCGACATCTGCGACGAAGATCGCATTGCGTGGCGAGCTGTCGGAATCAGACGAGATGTGTGCTGCCACGACGTGCGAGAGGCCGTCCACCTGGCGGAAGGGATTCCGCCGCGGGTTGGCCGTGCTTTGCATGGTGAAGAAGTTGAATCCGCCATCGTCGACGAACTCTTCCCAGCGGAGCAGACCGGAATCGCGGCCGGTCGTGAGCAGCGGGGTGAAGCCAATGGCATCGTCGGCATTGCGCGGTTCGACCGTGCCGGAGTAAAGGACGATGACTTCTTCGAGTCCCCGGGTGATGGGGCTGTCGCTGTTGAAGGTCTCGTCGCCATCGTCGCGGGTGAGAAAGACGTATTCGGCCGGGAGCATCGCGAACTCGGGGTGCGGATTGCTCAGGTCGAAGACGACGCGGTCGTACTGCCAGTGAAGGTCGAGAGCCTCCAGCAGTGCGGTGGCCCGTCCTCCGCTGGCCTTCTCTTCGGCAGGCGGCGACTGCCCGCCGAACATTCCGCCGGGGCGGGGCTTGGGCTGACGCGGTGCATTCGTCACCCCGAAGCCGTTGTCGAAGGTCAGGGGAAAGGGGTCGTCGAAGATGAGAGCCGGCTTACCGGATTTGACGTAGTTGACGAAGTTCTCCATCTCGGGCTCGGTGAGCGAGGAGGGCATCACCGCGAGCAGGACATCGAAGCGGTCCGGGTCGATTTCCGTGAGGGGTGAGACTTCCTCGACGTCGTACTGTTTCTTGAGTTCCGTGACGATCTGCCATTCGCGTCCGCCCATCAGGCCGGCGTCGGTGGTCAGGACGCCGAGCTTGTGCCGCTGCTTGTTGGCGACGGTCTGGACGCTGCGGGTCAGTTCGTACTCGATGGGGAGTCCTTTGCCGAAGAAGGGGACCACGACCTTGTCGTAGCTGCTGATGACGACAGCGCCGAGATAGACATCGACCGTTGAGCGTCGTCCGTCGATTTCGGTGACGACTTCCATCGGTTCGATGCCGAAGTGTTCGGCCTCGTCGGCGGCTTCGCTGAAGGGCTCGACACTCACCGTGCGGACTTCGAGGTTCTTTCCGCCGAGCTCGTCAAACTGGCGCAGAAGGCCGACGAGCCGCTTGCGGGTCTCGACGTACTCGCGGGGGACGTCGGGACTGAGGAAGGCCTGAATCTCGATAGGGCGTTCGGAATCGAGATCGCCGAGAATCTGTAGCGTGACGGGCGAGAGGCTGAAGAGCCGTTCGGAGGTCGCATCGACGCGGACCGCGGCGTAGCCGGCCCAGGCGGTCACACAGATCAGCATGATTCCCGTACAGACGGTGCGAATCGCGTACTGGATGCCCATGTTGGACCGGCGGGCGGCGCTCCAGTGCCTGCGTGTCATGAGCACGAGGTTCAGGTAGAGCATGAAGACCGTCAGTGAGACGAAGTAGAGCAGGCTCGACAGGGGAATGACTCCCATCCCCAGGTCGCGAAACTGCTCGGGCAGGCTGAGGCTTTCGAAGAACTCGCGGAAGCCGATCCACTGGCCGATGGTGCCAAGGAAGACGGGCACAGCACAGATCACGACACCGAGGACGAAGGCGACTGTCATGCTGTTGGTGAGGATGGAAGCCAGCATGCCCGCACTGAGAAGGGCCGCCCCGGCGATCCAGTAGCCGAAGTAGGTTGTGGCGATCAGCCCCCAGTCGGGATTTCCGAGGTAGGCGAGGACGAGCACATGCGTCATCGAGAAGGCGAGGGCGATGGTGTAGACCGCCAGAACGGAGAGGTACTTGCCGAGCAGGACTTCGAGATCGGTCACTGGCAGGGTGAACAGCAGTTCGTCGGTGCCGATTTTGCGTTCGTCGGCCCAGACACCCATTGTGATGGCGGGGATAAAGAACAGCAGCAGGTGGGGATACCACTGCGTGAGCTGATCGAGGCTCGGTTCGTTGGCCGTGAAGAAACGGGCGTTGAAGGCGAGAGCGCCTCCGGCCACGACAAACACGACGATGAAGAGGTATCCCAGGACTCCGGAAAAGTAGCTGGCCACATTGTGTTTGAAGATGGGCCAGATGGCACTGGGTCGCACAGTCATTTGCCGAATGCTCCGTGAGTTCGTTCTCTTGAAAAGCCGCTCTCAGAGGAGAACGTTTCAGGCGGCGGTCAATTCGCGGAACTTGCGTTCCATGTCGGTTCCCTCGGCCCCCATCTCCTCCCGGGGCCCGTCGAAGACCAGTCGCCCGTTGCTGACGACGATCACGCGGCTGCAGACCGCATGCACTTCCTGGAGGATGTGCGTGGAGAGGAGGACCGTTTTGGTCTCTCCGAGGGTCTGG
>CAZUXX010000189.1:4443-6909 GCA_964624215.1 uncultured Planctomycetaceae bacterium | reverse complement strand
GCTTGTCGCCGCCTTCGGGCACCTGGTGGTCGGTGGCAACCTCGTGGTGGGGCTGGTGATCTTTTTGATCCTGGTGGTGATCCAGTTCATCGTGATCACCAAGGGTGCCGGTCGCATTTCGGAAGTTGCGGCGCGGTTCACCCTGGATGCCCTTCCCGGCAAGCAGATGGCGATTGATGCTGAACTGAATGCCGGTGCGATTGACGAAGCGGAGGCACGACGGCGACGGAAAGCGCTTGCCAGCGAGACCGAGTTCTACGGCTCGATGGACGGGGCGAGCAAGTTTGTTCGCGGGGATGCCATAGCCGGCCTGGTGATTACGGCGATCAACCTTGTGGGCGGTGTCGTCATCGGTCTGGGCGGCGGACTGTCGCTGGTCGACTCGATCCAGTCGTATTCGATCCTGACGATCGGGGACGGGCTGATCTCCCAGATACCGGCTCTGATCATCGCCACGACCGCCGGTATCCTGACGACCAAGTCGAGTTCGGATGACAATCTGGGGGAAGAGATCGGCCAACAGCTGTTCCGGAATGACCGGCCGCTGTGGATCGGAGCGGTGATGCTTTCGATGCTGGGGCTGTTGCCTGGCATTCCCAAGCTGCCGTTTCTGGCAATCGCCGGTGTGGCGATTGCGATGCTCACACGACGCCGCCCGGCGACCGGAGGCGAGGCAGCCTCGACCGAAGGGGCGGAGGAGGCGCCGGTTCGACAGGAGATTGATCCGCAGCAGCAACTGCGGGAATTCCTGTTGTCGGATCGTGCGATTGTTGAAGTTGGACCAGCGCTGGTGCCACTGATCAACTCGAAGCGGTCGAAGTCGCTTCCGGATCGAATCACAACGCTGCGGCGGGAGTTCTCGCAGGAGCACGGGTTGTGGATCCCGCCGATTCGAGTCCGGGCGAATCTCGACCTGATGGGAGACCGGTATCGTGTGCTGATCGCCGGTCGCGAGGTGGCTTCGGGGACACTGATGACGGACTGTCATCTGGCGATTCTGCCGGAGGGGAAGGCGGTCACACTTCCCGGGCACGACACGACCGAACCGGTGTTCAAGCTGGCTGCCCGGTGGATCGACCCGGCGATTACGCGTCAGGCGGAAGCTCAGGGATGCACCGTGGTCGACCCGGCCAGCGTGCTCGTGACGCATCTGGGCGAGGTGCTGTTGCAGCACGGGCACGAACTGCTGACGCGTGAGAGCCTCAAACAGATGCTCGACACCGTGAAGGAGT
This sequence comes from uncultured Planctomycetaceae bacterium, assembly GCA_964624215.1. Classification (GTDB taxonomy): domain Bacteria; phylum Planctomycetota; class Planctomycetia; order Planctomycetales; family Planctomycetaceae; genus CAZUXX01. The sequence continues at coordinate 5,677 of CAZUXX010000189.1, read as the reverse complement.
TTGCCCCCACCGTCGTCGAGGAGATCAAGTCCGAGACGTTGCGGATGGGCATGATCCACCAGGTGCTGATGCGACTGGCGGAAGATCGTGTCTCGCTGACTGATCTGGCTCTGGTACTCGAATCGCTACTGAACCATGCGCCAAACAAGAAGACGGCGGACGATCTGGTCGATGCCGTGCGCGAGGATCTGGGGCATCTGGTGTGCGCCCGGTTCCAGGAAGAGCAGGGACAACTGCGGGTGCTGGCCTTGCAACCGCAGCTCGAAATGCATCTGCGCGAGCAACTCAACGACGGTCAGCTGGCGCTGGGACCTGGCCCGCTCGAGCGGTTGATTGAGACAGTCACACAGCACTGGACGGCATCGCGGGCAGAGTCCCAGCCGCTGGCGCTTTTGAGTCATCACACATTACGTCGTCCGCTGCGAAAGTTGTTGCGGCGGGCGGCACCGGGTCTGGGATTTATTGCGTATCGGGAGATTCCGTCGGAGATGCTGATCTCACCTGTTGCGATTGTTCGCCATGAGGAGGTCGTTGATCCCGGCAATGTGACACAGACACCTGGCAGCGGCACGTTGGCAGCGTCCGCCTGATGATTTGTTGCCTGACCCTGCAACTGACATTCGAGTTCCACCTAGAGACCATGCATGAACCTGTTTCAACGGGAACGCCCCGTGCCTGGGGCGCTGCGTGCGGCATGCTCGCGTTCTCGGCGATCACCCTGTTTGGTGTGGCGACCGGGTTTGCTCACGAGACGATCCTCCTGCGGTCGTGCGTCGGGGGGGCCGTTGTCGGCGTTACCGTCGCCGTGGCCTGTGCAGTGATTGGAAGTGTCCGTCCACCGGACGACGACGACTGACCTGTTGGAACCGAACCTCAAACCGCCGGACACCTGCACTGCCTGACGAGTGAGCCTGCGCATGGAAGCCGCACTCCGAGCCTATCGCGACGTCCGACGACAGACGACCCGCGACACGCTGATCATGGATCACGTGCCGCTGGTGCAGCATGTCCTCGGCCGATTGCTGACGACTCTCCCGCAGGGGGTGGATCGCGAGAATTTGCTATCGGCGGGGATCTGTGGACTTGTGGAGGCGGCGACGCATTTTGACGAGTCGCGGGGGGTGGCGTTCTCGACGTATGCCTTCCGGAGAATCCGCGGAGCGATCCTTGATGAACTGCGACGCAACTGCCCGCTGCCGCAACACATGCTGGAGAAGTGGAGTCGGCTGCGGGA
>CAZUXX010000189.1:0-4433 GCA_964624215.1 uncultured Planctomycetaceae bacterium | reverse complement strand
GGCCTCGATGGAGAAGCGACCCCCGAGTCGCTGGGAGCGGCCGCCGGCCTGAGGGAGGAAGAGGTTCATGAGTGTCTGGCGGCCGTGCAACTGACGCGTCCGGAGACCTGGCACGCCGAACTAAGCAACCAGATTCCCGACCGGTCGGGAGAGGCCGCGGAGGAAGAGCTGCATCGGTCCGAAATGATCGAGCAACTGACGGATGAGATTCAGCGGCTGCCTGAGCAGATGCGAATCGCGGTGACGCTCTACTACCGGAACAATCTGCGTCTGAAGGAGATTGGTGAAGTGATGGGGCTGTCGGAGTCCCGCATTTCCCGAATTCTCACGAGTGCCCAGCTCGCTCTTCGGGAGCGGCTGGCGCGAAAGCCGGGCTGAAGCCAGCCTGCGATCGTCCTGCGACACATCTCCGACATTACACGGAAACGACGACACCATGTCTCACCTGTACAGCACCCCCGCCAATCGTTCGCGAAGTCGCGGAGCCGTGATCTCGGCTGATCTCGTTCAGCCGGAGACAGCGCCGCTGATGCTGGGGGGGACACCGGGCCCCCACGGGGAGACGCACGTTGAGGTTCTCCGGCAAGGGGACGACGTGGTCTCGCTGCGAATTGTCTGCCGCTGCGGAGAGGAAACCATCCTGCATTGCGACTATGCGCCGGCTTCAGTCTGAGTCCTGATCGACGGCAATTGTGGAATTCACTTCAGGTCCGCTCATGTCGAGCCCCATGCGAACTCAACCTGCCGATCCCGGATGTTGTTCTCCGGAGCCGACATCACGCCTGCTCACTGCCGCGGGGGTGCTCTGTCTCGTGGTGTGTCTGTGCGGCTGCCGGAGTCCGGGTGCGACCGCGCTTCCTCCCTCGGCGGCAGGGCTCGCCGATTCGGAGTGGTGTCCCCCTGCTCCGCGGATCACACCGTCGGATTCGCGTCAGTGCGCGTTCGGATGCCGCGCGAGCACGCCCCCGCCGGGAGCGCCGCCGGTGTATCTCGAAGAGTCGGTCGGTTCGAACGCAGTCCCTGCTCCGGCGCAGACGCCCAGGCCGTTGCTCTCGGGAATTCCGGTTGCTCCGGAGTCAGTCGATGCCTCTGGCTCGAGCGGGTCGACCGGGGGAGCTCCCTCGACCCTGCCGCAGGCACTGCAGGATGCCGCTGCTGCCCAGCGGGCGACCGAAGAGACCAACCGCGAAGTCGAACGGCTGCGGGAGGAACTGGGGACGCAGAATGCGGAATTGAAAGAGCGTCTCGATGCGCTCGAGGCGGAGCTTGAGAAGAGTCGGACCGAGATTTCAGGGGCCAACAAGGCGCTCGAGGCTGCCAACCAGGAGATTGCGCGGCTGAATGAAGAGATTGCGAAATGGAAGGATCATGTGCAGGCGATCGACAGCGAGATCCGCCTGCAGCATGAGTCGGATCTGCAGTCGCTCGATCAGCTTTCGGCAGCACTGGAGATGCTGATTGAACGTGCGGATCCGCCCGAATCCGAGCCTGTCGAGACGAATCCATGAGCCGCATCGCCGCTCTCTCTCTTGTCCGGATTCGACTCTCGCGAGGCGTTCCCTGTGCGGTGACGGGACTGGCACTGGCTGGTTGCGGTCTGCTCGACAGGTCGCAGCCGACCGAGGTGGCGGTCGCGGAGCCAGTGCTGGAGATTGTGCCGCGTCCGGTCCCGCTGGAGATCCGCCTGCAGTGTGATCCGCTGCCGCCGGCTGCACCTTCTGAACTTCTGGGGGTGTTCGAGGCGGAACTGGCCGCAGCATTCACGGCGACGCAGCAGTTCGTTGTTGTCCCGCCGGGAGCACCGGGGCCCGGGCCGATCGGAGCACCCGTTGTCGAGGCAGGCGCCGGCCCCGGTCCGGAAATGGTCCTGATGGTACGGGTGCGGGAGATCTCTCCCTACCGCCCCCAGTGGATCCGCGCAGAGCTCGAACTGTTCGATCCCCGCGGAACCCGGCCGGCAGTTCGTCTGCAGGGGACCTGGCAGGCGCCTGATGCAACACACCCCGGTGCGCCGACACGACGTGGGCGCTGGCGGGCTGTGCAGGAACCGGCGGAGAACTTCGACGAGCAGGCGGTTCTGATCGCCAGCAGTCCGCGCCACTTCGCCCGCTATGCCGCCGTGCAGATGGCTGAAGGGATGACGCGGCGGTGGATGGAGCTGGGAGGCCCCTCCGCCCAGACCATGGAGTCGCTGACTACCGGATCAGATTGGTCAGCTCCTCCAGAATTTCCGATGACACCGTGATGGTCCGGGCGTTGGCGGAGAAGCCTCGCTGGGCGACGATCAGCCGGGTGAACTCCAGGGCGAGGTCGACGTTTGACTGCTCGAGTTCGCCTGCCCGGATGCTGCCGCGGTTGCTGGAACGGGCGGTGCCGATCTGCGCCTCTCCGCTGCTTGCCGACGTGTCGAAGTAGTTCTGTCCGACGGCATTCAGACCGTTGGGATTGGCGAAGGTGGCGATGGCGAGCTGAGCGAGAGCAATCGTGCGCCCGTTGGTGGCAATGCCTTCGACAATCCCGTCCCCGCTGACCCGCACGGAGGAGAGCGAGCCTACTTCGAACCCGTCCTGGGTTGCCGAGATCGAGCCTCCCGAGTTCACCGACGTCAGCCCGTCGTAGGTGCCCGAAGTTCCCAGCGACAGCGAGATCGTCTGGGAGTTCGTTTGCCCCGCGAAATGGAATGTCAGTGATGCATCGCCGGTACCGGTGCCCGAGACGCTGGCGAATGTTCCATCGTCGTTGAAGCGGATTCCCGTCACGCTGCCGTCGATGACGGTGCCGTCGTCTGAGGGGATGGTCGCGTCGAGAGTCCAGCTGTCGTCGGGTTGTTTGGTGAAGGTCAGCGAGACGGTATGGGCGTCGCCGCGGCCGTCGTACACCTGAAAGGCACTCTGGAAGGTGTCGGCATTCTTGCCGGCGCGGGAGGTGACGAAGGTGTTGACGGCGAACGTGCTGGAGCCGGCGTTTCCGACTTCGTCCCGCAGGCCCAGACTCAGGTAGGAGGGACCGGCCGTATCGGACTCGAGAAGAATGCGGCCGTCGGCCCCGAGCGTGGCCGTCGCACCGGCGAACGCGTTCGAGATTTCGGTGACGAGTGTTCCGAGACAAGACGGTATACCTGCTGGATGAGGTCCTGCAGCTGCCTGCGCAGACCCAACTGAGCCCCGGGTTGGCGGCTTGGGTGTTGGGCCAGGCGGTGCTGTGCAACACCTACCGGGGGGCGGCGGACAGTCTCGAAGCCATGTATGGACACCGGGTGGTCAGCCATGAAAGCATCCGGCAAGTGGTGCTGGCGGTGGGCCAACGGCTGGAAAAAGAGCTCGCGCAGCGGCTGGAAGATGCCAACGGGCAGCGGAAGGTGCCGGTGCTGTTCGTAGAGGTGGACGGACTGAGCGTGCCGTTGCAGCGGTGCGGCAAGAAACGGCGAGTGGAGGAGAAGCTGCTGACGGTGCACGAGGGTTGGCAGCGGCGTCACCCAGCCAGCGAGGAGTACGAGCTGGTGAGCAAGCGGCAGTTTCGGACCCAAGCAAGGGATTTCTGGGAGGCGGCAAGCCGTTTCGTGTACTCGCTGTACGACGTGGACAAGGACATGACGGTGGTCATCAACGGGGACCGGGCGAAATGGATCCGGCAAGGTGTGCGATATTTTCCCAACGCCATCTATCAGGTGGACCCGTTCCACCTGCTGCGGGAACTGCGGGACATCTTCGGGCACGACAGCCCCGTGGTGAAAGAGTTGGCGGAGGCTAGAACCACAGACGTGACAGGCGCCACCTTTGTAGCCAAGCTGGCGGAGGCGAGTGAGAAGCTGACGGACCGCGGGAAGCGGGCCCGATGCCAGGCGCTGCTGAAGGACCTCAAAGAGATACCGGAGGCGGTGGTGGATTACCGGGTGCGTTTGGCGGCCAAAGGGATAGCGACCGACGGCATGAGGGGATTAGGAGCGGCGGAGAGCCAGGTGGACACGTTTGCGGACCGGGTGAAGCACCGGGGGCGTAGCTGGAGCCTGCGGGGACTGGCGGCCATCATGGAAGTGCTGTGCTGGCGCAACACGAAGGAGCTTGGGCAGGTGATGGAGCGCGTGGAAGAGTTTCTGGCCCGAGCGGGGGCGTCGGTGGAAACCGTGAAGCGAGAGGCTGTGCGCTTAGTGAAACGGGTGGTGGATGAGGGTCTCGGCGTGCTGCAGGCGCACGTGCCCATCACCTACGCTGGGAGAACGCTGTCGAGAGGTAAGTCGCACCTGATGCACCGGATCGCCTCTGGCGCGCCCGGCTAAACGACCAAGACCGGCTTCCTGCCCCAGAAGGCTTGACTCAGACGAGCGGTGAACTCCGTATGGACAGTGCAAAGGGAAGGTGGTATAATACGAAGGCGGTGAGGGCCTGTAGCTCAGCTGGGAGAGCGCTGCATTCGCATTGCAGAGGTCGGCGGTT
>CAZUXX010000188.1:0-6911 GCA_964624215.1 uncultured Planctomycetaceae bacterium | reverse complement strand
GGGGCTCCGCAGCCGAACCCCTATCTCGGTGCCCTCGAGCCGTAGGTGTAGGGCCGGGGTGATCTGCAGGGACCGATTCTGAATTCGGGACCGGTCGGTTTGCACGCGCCTGTCGAGCGCATCGACGGATTCAGACTGCTATAGTGCCCCCGCTGACTCGTGGCGAACGCCAGTCTCCGATGGCTGGTCGCACCCGAACGCTGTCGATGCGTCAATGGAATTGACTCCCGAGATCGCCATCACGTTGCTGGTCGTCCTCGGGGCTGTGGCTGCGCTGCTGGTTTCTCATGCCGGCACGGACATCATTCTCTCGGGCGCGCTGGGGATTTTGCTGCTGGTCGACGCTCTGTACGACCCGGCGCGTGTCAACATCGTGAGTATCGAGAACGCCCTGCGAGGGTTCTCGAATTCCGGGATGATCACTGTCGCGGTGATGTTCATCGTGGCGGAAGGACTTCAACAGACCGGGGCTGTCGGCTTCTGGGTGCAGCAGTTTCTCGGACAGCCTCGCTCGCGGGCAGGGGCTCAACTGCGCTTCATGGTCCCGACCGCGGTCATGAGTGCGCTTCTGAACAACACGCCCGTCGTGGCGATTCTGATGGCGGTTCTGAACGAGTGGGCCAAGAAGACGCGGCAGTCGGTCAGTCACCTGCTGATGCCCCTGAGCTATGCCGCCATTCTGGGGGGGATGTGCACGCTCATCGGGACGAGCACGACCCTGGTGGTCAACGGCATGCTGCTGGACGAACAGCGTCGCACGGCCGAGGCACCGGTCACTCCGGCCGCCCGCCGAGCCGCAGTCGACTCCGGGACGAGTGGCAGCACGGTGGACAGTTCCCCCGGAGTTCGTGGCCTGACGATGTTCGAGCTGGCCTGGGTGGGGCTCCCCTGCTGCCTTGCGGGACTGGGTTACATCGTGGTCACGAGCCGCTGGCTCCTGCCGGACCGGCGTCCGGTGAGCGATCACTTCGATAATCCGCGGGAGTACACCGTCGAGATGATGGTCGATCCCGGAAGCCCGCTCGTGGGCCGCACCATCGAAGGGGCCGGGCTGCGGCATCTCCCCGGCATGTACCTGATGGAGATCGACCGCCGCGGACACATCCTTCCGGCCGTTGCACCAAGCGATGTTCTGCAAGCCGAAGACCGGCTGGTGTTTGTCGGCGTGATCGAGTCGGTCGTGGACCTGCAGCGGATTCCGGGGCTCAAGCCCGCGACGGACCAGGTCTTCAAACTGGACAGCCCCCGCTCCGAACGCTGCCTGATCGAAGCGGTGGTGTCGAATACGTGTCCGATCATCAACACCACCATTCGCGAAGCACAGTTCCGCACACGCTACAACGCGGTCGTGATTGCGGTCGCCCGGAACGGTCAGCGGCTCGGAGGGAAGATCGGGGACATCGTTCTGCTGGCAGGCGACACCCTCCTGCTCGAAGCTCACCCCACGTTTGCCGACCTGCAGCGGAACTCGCGGGACTTTTATCTCGTCTCGCGCGTCGAGAATTCGACCCCGCGGCGGCATGAACGGGCGTGGATGGCACTGCTCATTCTGCTGGGGATGGTGATGGCTGCGTTCTCGGTCGGCATGCTGCTGGCCGCACTTGCGGCCGCCGGGCTGATGCTGCTTACCCGCTGCGTGCGCGGGGTCGAGGCGCGGCAGAGCATCGAGTGGCACGTGCTGGTCACCATCGCCGCCGGTCTGGGACTGGGGGAGGCGATGAAATCGAGCGGCGCAGCCCGGTATGTCGCCGCCTCATTGATCCATACGGCCGGAGACGATCCCGTCCTGGCCCTGACGATCATCTACGGGGTGACCATGCTGCTGACCAATCTGATCACCGCGAAGGCGGCAGCCGGCGTGATCCTGTTTCTGGCGCTGGAGACGGCTGCCTCACTGGGAGTCGCTCCGATGCCGTTTGCAATTGCGGTCATCATCGCGTCGGCGGCGAGCTTCGCCACGCCCATGGGCTACCAGACGAACATGATGGTGTTCGGTCCGGGAGGATATCGCTACCTCGACTACGTGCGCTTCGGCGGCCCGCTGTCGCTGATTCTGTGGGCGATCTCGATCGCGATCATCCCCGTTGTCTGGCCGTTCTGACACCTCACCGGAAGACCGCAGGCGCAGTCGGCTGGCAACGAAATGCAGATGCATGTCTTGCCAACGGGCCAGAGGTGCCCTATCGGGTGGAAGAGAACCGCGACGCGAATCCGGAAGCAGCGCCGATGCCCTCGACACAAGCACCATGGACCCGGTGGGCACGGCGCGCCGGCGTGAGCCCCACGGCCGGCCCTCCACGTGGAGACTCCAAGGCCGTTGCCGGAGTCGAAGCGTGGCCGCTGCACGCAACGCTGCCTGCTCCGCTGCACGACATTGAAAGTGGGTCGACGCGTTCGACGGGACGGCTGTGGATCCTGCCCGGGATCTTCGTGGCGGCGTTTTGCGAACTCGCCTGTCCTGCTGCAGGTTGCCGCCGGTGATGCTGCATGCTGGTTGGCCTCCGCCACTCGGGTGGCATGAACACGACAGGAACAGCCTGATGACACCAACGATTCTTGGCATCGGAACCCAGGTTCCCGAGCATCAGATGTCGCAGCCGGATGCCCTGCGGATGACGCAGGAGATCTGTTGCGACAACGAGCGGGAGCGGCGACTGGCGAGCATCCTGTTTCGCCGGTCGGGTGTCGAGAACCGTCACACGGTGGTGCCGCATCCGATCGCCTACGAATGGGCCCGGACCCAGACGGCCGACGGCACGATCGTGCGAGGTCCTTCCACAGGCGAACGGATGCAGATGTATGCCGAGTTCGCGCCGCCGCTGGGAGCTGCCGCCGCCCGTCGGGCACTGGCGGATGCCCGGATTGATCCGCAGTCCATTACCCATCTGGTCACAGTATCGTGCACCGGCTTCGATGCTCCGGGCATCGACATCAATCTCTACGGGGCCCTCGGACTGCGACCGACGGTCGAGCGGGTGCACGTGGGGTACATGGGGTGTCACGGGGCGATGAACGGCCTGCGTGTCGCACGAGGACTTCTCGCCGCCGAGCCTCAAGGCCGGGTGCTGCTGGTCGCCTGCGAACTTTGCAGCCTGCACTACCGCTTTCACTGGGATGATGAGGGCATTATCGGGAATGCCCTGTTCGCCGACGGGGCCGCGGCTCTCGTACTCGGAGCCCCGCCGCCGGCGAGCGACCGGGGACCGTCATTGTCGTGGCACATCACCTCGGGAGGTTCGTGCCTGCTGCCTGAGTCGCAGGATTCGATGTCGTGGCGGGTTGGTGATGCAGGTTTCGAGATGCGGCTGACCTCCGATGTTCCGGAGCGGATCGAGACGCACCTGCGGGACTGGCTTGCGGGTTGGCTCGACCGCCATGGAGCCGGTCTGTCAGACGTCGATCACTGGATCGTTCACCCCGGGGGACCGCGAATCCTCGATGCGGTCGAAACCGCACTCGGTCTGCCGGCCGAGGCGACGCAACTGTCCCGGGAAATTCTCAGAACCTGCGGGAACATGTCATCGCCGACGGTGCTGTTCGTGCTCGAACGACTGATTCGGGCTTCTGCCAGTGGCCGGTGTGTGATGCTGGGGTTCGGTCCCGGGCTGATGGCTGAGGTTTGCGGGTTATCGACCGGGAGTTCCGATTGATCCTGTGCTGCGGGGGAGTTGGCTCTCAATATTCGGGTCGGCCGGTCCGATACATCGACTGACGAAGCGGCATCATCGCTGCTTGGTCGGCAGAATTGGCCGGTTCGCACGCGCGGGCCGGGCATCTCGTCTTCGCGCTCGGGGGGAGCTGCGAAGGGACTCCAGGGGGAGCAGCCGACTCGCGTCGGTTGTGAGGGAACATGCCACGTCTTCGGGAAGGAGCCCGTTTGTCGGGGGACACGGTGCGCCGCTGGGCCGGGCGCCTGCTGCCCGGACTGATCCTTCTGGCCGGCATGACATCAGTCGTGTCGGCACAGGATCCGCTGCACACCCGCAATGCCCGCTTCCGCATCCCGTTCCAGTTCGATGAACGGGAGATGACCCGCCTGGGGGCGATCGAGGTCCAGCTGCATGTGTCGACCGATGCCGGTCGCAGCTGGCAGTTGTTCGAAAGCGTGACCCCCTCGGCAGAGAAATTCACGTTCGAAGCGCCGTCGAACGGAGAGTACTGGTTCGCCGTGCTGACGGTCGACGTGCAGGGGCGACGCTTCCCCAACGGGCCGCTCCAGCCGGGACTCAAGGTGATCGTCGATGATCTGCCTCCGGTCCTCAATCTGCGGCTCGTGGCCCGCGAAGGCGGGCAGGTCGAACTGAACTGGGAAGCAGTCGATGATCATCTGAGGCTGCAGTCGTTGCGGATGGAGTATCTGGACGAGGCGACTGGGGCCTGGCAGCCCCTGTCGGTCCCCGCGACGCCGTCAGGAAACATCCGGTTCGATCCCGGTTCTGGCGAGGAAGTCCTTGTCCGCGGGCACGTTTCTGACGAAGCGGGAAATGCAACCACTGCGAACACCTCCCTCCGACTCGAACGTGCCCCGGCACTCCGCCGGGCTCCGGAAGAACCGTCGGAAACGCCTGACTTTCGCCGTCCCATCGCCGGCCCTCGTCAGCGGGAGCCGGAGTCGCTGACAGCGGCCGAACCCAAGATGCAGACAGCGACGGAACCCGCCGCCCCGCAGAGCGGTGACTTTCCGCTGATCATTCCGAACGCACCGCATGCACCTGTGCCACAGCAGTACGTCGCCGGCTCGGGGCCGCGCGAGTGGAGCCAGTTGACACGACCGACGTCTGTGAGTCGCCCGCTGGCGCTCCCTCTGGAGGAACCCGCCCAGCAGCCGGAGGCACCGGCGGCTCCGATCCAGCAGTTCAAACAGGATCATGCCCTCCCCGAGCCGGTCGCTACGGCCGCACCGCCGACGTCGCGGCGGCCCCACCGGCGGGTGAATTCACTGTCGTTTCGCATCGGTTACGAAGTGGAGGGGGTCGGCCCGAGTGGCGTCGGGGGAGTCGACCTGTACATCACCGAGAACGATGGCCGGAAATGGTTTCACTACGGTGAGGATCCCGATCGCCGCAGCCCGTTCGATGTGGCCGTCCCCCGCGAAGGGACCTACGGCTTTGCCATCCGGGTGCGTAACGGCGTCGGTCTGTCCGAAACCCCGCCCCAGCCGGGGGACCGTCCCGAAATGCAGGTCACCGTCGACCGGACACCACCCAAGGCGCAGCTGCTCTCACTCGATCAGTTTGCAGAAGGACTGGGCACCACGGTCCGGGTGCAATGGTCGATCGACGATCAGCAACTGGCCTCACGCCCGGTCGCGCTGTCCCAGTCGACCACGCCGAATGGTCCGTGGGAACAGGTACTCGGCTGGAGCGAGAATACCGGTGGTCATGAATGGCAGATCATTTCGCTCGGCTACGAGAGTCTGTACATCAAGCTCGATGTGCGCGACGAGGCAGGGAATGTCGCGAGTGTGATCTCGACACGACCGCTGACGATCGACACCAGTCGCCCGACGGCAAGGCTGTTGCAGGTCGAGTAATCTTCCGAATGCCTGTGGCGGTGTTGCAGCGTCCGCTCGAGGGGGGAAGGATCACCGCCGCTGTTCCGAAGGGGCGGCCAATCAGCCGAAGCAGAGAATCCGCCCGGGACTGTCGTTGCAGATGACGAGGTGTTTCTCTGCAATGGCCGGGCTCGACTCGCCGAAGCTCGAACCGGAGTTGAAGGTCCACGTCGCCTTGCCGGTGGCGAGATCGACGGCGTACACGTTCTTGTCACCGGAGCCAAAGTAGACACGCTCGCCGGCGATGACGGGGGAGTTGTCGTTCCCGGCACGTGTCGCGAAGGTCCAGACTTCGTCCCCGTTTTCGCGACCGAAGCAGTACAGCAGCTTGTCGCGTCCACCGATGACGACGCGGTCGTCGGTCACGGCGGGGGAGGAGTGCATCTCCCGTCCCTGCCGCGATTCCTTCTTCCAGACGGTGGCACCGGCCGTCCAGTCGACAGCCATGATCTTTCCTTCGGCGGTGCCGAAGTAGAGGATTCCATCGACGAGGGCGGGAGTCGCAATCAGCATGTCGCCGATCGGGACGGTCTGCTCCTGCTCACCGGTCCGCGAGTTCACCGCGTACAAAAGAGGCTCGCTGCAGCCGCTGACGAAGGTTGTCTCCCCCGAAAACGCCTGTGTTCCGTTCACCGGGCCTTTGGCGTCGAACTCCCAGAGCTTCTCGCCCGTTTCGAGGGAGACCCCCAGCAGGTAGTTCCGGTGGGATCCGAAGATGACACGGTCGCCGATGACAGTCGCTGCACCGACAATGAGCCCTTCGGCATTGTGCTTCCACACGGGCTTGCCGGTTTCCCTGTCGAGGCAGTGCAGGATGCCGTCTTCATCACCGCAGAAGACGCGATTGGCTGTCACGGTGACCGGGCTGGAGAACCCGGGAATGAAGGTCCTGGGGTTCGTGGGGATCAGCGACTGGTACTTCCAGAGTTCCTTGCCGTTCTCCAGTTCGAGGCAATAGAGATCCCCGCTGAGCGTGCCGACATACACCCGCCCGTCGACGATCGCCGGTGTCGAACGAACCCCGTCGTCGGCGGGGAGTTCCCATTTGAGTGAGGGTCTGGCCGGCAGTGTGGTACGGGCAATGCCACGCAGCTGCACCCCGTTGCGGAAGTTCGGCCAACTGTCGGCGGGAGGGAAGCCGGGTTTCTCCTCCGCGGGCAGTGACCAGGGCCACAGCGTGGTGGCTGCCAGTGCCGCTGCAGTGCCGCAGAAACTGCGACGGGAGAAAGAGACGTCGTTCAGGCGAGTGCGCATCGGTAGAGCTCCTCCAGTTGCTCAGCCGTGACTGGTCGTGGGTTGAACCGACCTGTCCACTGCTGGGCTGCTTCCTCGGCCAACCGGGCGAGGTCGCCTGGTT
>CAZUXX010000187.1:5085-6912 GCA_964624215.1 uncultured Planctomycetaceae bacterium | reverse complement strand
TCCGACGGATCAGACCGGGACGAAGGTCTCGTTCAAGCCGGACCCGCAGATCTTCCCGGTGACGACGTTCAATTACGACACGATCCACAAGCGTCTGCAGGACCATGCGTTTCTGAACGCGGGGGTGCGGATCAACATTGTGGACGAGCGGACCGGGCAGTCGGACACGTTCCACTACGAGGACGGCCTGACCGAGTTTGTGCAGTGGATCAACCGCACGGAGAACCCGCTGCATTCTGACGTGATCCGCATCCAGGGGGTGCAGGATTCGGTCGAAGTGGATGTGGCACTGCAATGGACTGACGGGTTTTCGGTGGAGAACATCCGCTGTTTTGCGAACGGCATCAACAACAGCGAAGGGGGGACGCACCTGTCGGGATTCCGGACGGCCCTGACGCGGACCCTGAACTCGTACGGCAAGAAGGAGGGGCTGTTCAAGGACATGATTCCCTCGGGGGAAGACTTCCGGGAGGGACTGTCGGCAGTCGTGACGGTGCGGATCCCGAATCCGCAGTTTGAATCGCAGACGAAGATCAAGCTGACAAACCCCGAAGTCGACGGTGCTGTGAATTCGATCGTGGGGGACGGGCTGTCGAAGTATCTCGAGGAGAATCCGCAGACCGCGAAGGTCATCTGCCAGAAGGGACAGACGGCGGCCGAGGCTCGTGAGGCGGCGCGCAAGGCGCGGGATATGGCCCGCAGTCAGAACCGGGTCTCGGGAGGGGGGTTGCCGGAGAAGCTGCGGGATTGCCGCCGGCACGACCTGGATGTCTCGGAGCTGTACCTGGTGGAAGGGGATTCGGCCGGCGGCTCGGCCGATACCGGACGTGACGCCGAGACACAGGCGATTCTTCCGCTCCGGGGGAAGATTCTGAATGTTGAAAAGGCGCAAGTGGTGAAGGTGCTGGCGAACAAGGAGGTGATTTCGATCTTCAAGGCGATCAGCATTCCGCCGCTGGCCGAGGAGGTGGATATTTCGAAGCGGCGGTACGGCAAGATCATCGTGATGACGGATGCCGATGTGGATGGTTCGCACATCCGCACACTGCTGCTGACGTTCTTCTTCCGGCACATGCGGGAGCTGGTTCGGCAGGGATGCGTGTACATCGCCCAGCCGCCGCTGTACCGGGTGATTCCACGAGGTCGCAAGAACGCGAAGCCGCGGTATGTGCAGACTCATGAAGAGATGATGCACGAGCTGCTGGAGCGGGGGCTCGACGGTGCGACGCTGATCATCAAGGATCGGGAGAATCTGCTGGCGGACCGGGTGAAGGCAACGTCCGATGTGCAGCGGGTGAGTGAGGTGAGTGGCGAGCAGCTGCGGGAGCTGGCGAAGCAGTTGTCGCTGCTGGAAGAGCCGCTGGAGGTTCTGGAACGGCGGGGGATCTCGCTGCGTCAGCTGGCGATCGAGGACGCGACGGAAGAGGGACTGTTGCCGCGTTACCGGGTGATTGCCGGGGGGCGGGTCTACTGGCTGGCGACGAAGGCCGATGTCGACAAATTTACGGCCGAATACCAGGCGGAGACGGGCCAGGAGGTGAAGACTGCGGATGCGGGACTTACGGAGTCACCGACTCAGGCTGGTCTGGGGGTGCAGCCGCGTCCGCCGCAGGGAGAGACCCCTGCCCCGGCCGAGGCAGAAGAAGTGGAGTTGGATCCCGGGACGGTGACGACGACGGATCTGCATGAAGTTCGCACCATCAACGAGGTGCTGCGGACCTTGGAGAGCGAGTTCGGTTTGACGCTGAACGATCTGATTCCGCCGCCGCTGAAGAATGCCGAAGCGGTGTATCCGTACGAGATCGTGGCGTCCGAGAGTACCCGCCG
>CAZUXX010000187.1:4538-5075 GCA_964624215.1 uncultured Planctomycetaceae bacterium | reverse complement strand
ATCACCAGCATCGGCAACGATGCCGCCACGGTTCTGCAGAGTCTGCGGGAACTGGTGTCGACGCTGCGGAGCATCGGTGAGAAGGGATTGATCCACACCCGGTTCAAGGGTCTGGGTGAAATGAACCCGGATGAGCTGTATCACACGGCGATGGATCCTGAGCACCGGATTCTGAAGCAGGTGACTCTCGAGGACTCGGCTGCTGCGGAGGAGATCTTCCGCGTGTTGATGGGAGATCACGTCGAGCCGCGTCGTGAGTTCATCGAGAAGCACGCGCTGGAAGTGACGGATCTCGACATCTGAGGTGTCGCGGGAGGGGGGAGGTTACCCTCGGAGCGTGCCCAGGATGGCGAGCGTTTCTTCGGCGAGCTTTTCGACGCTGAAGAGTTCACGCACATTCTGCTGTCCCTGCCGGGCGTGCGCGAGCCGCTGCTGGCGGTCGGTGAGCAGTTCGTAGAGCGCGTCGCTGAGGGCCTGGGGATCGCGGGAAGGGACGAGTTTTCCGCCGCGGGTTCTTGTGAGGAGTTCCGGGAAGGC
>CAZUXX010000187.1:0-4528 GCA_964624215.1 uncultured Planctomycetaceae bacterium | reverse complement strand
CGGGACACCGTTGGCGAGCGCTTCGAGTACGTAGAGTCCCTTGGGTTCCTGAAACTCGGTCGGGACGGAAAGCAGGTCGACGCTGCGATAGAAGTCGACCTTCCCGGCAAGTGAGTCGGGGCTGCCAGCGTAATGGAAGGCGTCGCCGACGGGTGCGAGGATGTTTCGGACGTCGTCGAAGTAGCGCTGGTGTGGCGGCCCGAGATAGCCGCCGACTTTCAGTCGGGCCGAAGGAAGCCGCTGGTGCAGTTTGAGGAATGCGTGGGCGAGGTGATGGAGTCCCTTCTCGGGAGCGATGCGGGCGAAGTAGCCGACGGTCGGCGGGGCGTCGGCAGGTCGTTCGCCGGGCTGGCCGTGATGTCCGCTCAGATCGATTCCCAGCGGGAGGCGGTGGAACTTGTCGGCGGGCAGCCGGAGCATGCGGCTGATGGCATCGCGGTAGAAGTCGCTGTGAACGAGAAATCCGGAGAAGCCGCCGGCAAGCTCGCTGATGCGGGAGATTGCCTGTTCGCGGGTGGGGGGCTGCAGTCCGTCGAGGAAGACGTCGTCCCCCTGGAGGGTACAGAGGACAGGTCCGGAGAACTGTCTGCGCAGTGCCGGGAGGGCGCCCGAAAGGAGCGCGTTGCTGAAGATGACGACATCGGGGCGGAGTTGGGCGATGTGTGCGGCAAGTTCCTCCCCGGCGGCACGATGCGGGCCCTGGTCGGCCGCGAGCATGTCGAGGGTCAGCTTGCCGAGGCGAGAGGCCTCGTTGCTGATTGAGAACCGGGTGGCGAGCCGGATCAGGGCCGGAGAGTCGAGCCAGCGGGTGAGCGGACGCGGGAGCCGTTGCCAGAAGGGCAACATGGAATCGAGATAGACGTTGATTCCTCCGAAGTAGACCTTCGGCTGGCTGAGGTTGGCCTCGTCAACCCGGATCGGGGTGTAGGTGGGGATGAGCGAGACCTCGGCTCCGGCAGCGATGAGCCCCCGGGCCCAGGTGTTGTCGTGCATACACGAGCCGCAGAACATCCCCGCTCCGCCGGCTGTGATGATGGCAATGTGCATGCCTGATTGTAGAGGCGGGGTTGAAGGGGTCGAAGCTGCATTGTCGAGATTGGCATCCGGAGGCTTGTGGCGTAGAGCGTGGACAACGGTCTGGATCTCGGCAGGAGGCCGGCTGAGGTGGGCGGCATTGTCCCTTCGGAGTGGAGCTGTTCGCTGGGTCAGGGAGCGGGATCGCTGTGGGCCAATCCACAACCGGGGGGACGGCAATGCGATGCATGATTCCGTACCGAGGCGTGGCTGCGCTGTTGATCAGTCTGTTGTGCGGTTCGTTCGCGTCGAAGGCGAATGCCGAGGCAGGGATTGGCGGCGTTCGAGGGGCTCAGGATTCCGCCCAGGTGAACTTGCTGCTGGTTGACGAGGTGTGTGTCGAGGTGCCGAGAGACCTGCGCCTGTACCGATGACGTGGCGGCTGAGCCGGCATGCGAGGGGGATGGGGAGGCTGTTTCCCGATCGCATGCTCACCCGCCTGTGGTGTGAGAGCATGGCGCCCAACGCGTGAGGCTCGCGCAGGCGGATCGAGCGTCTGTACCGGAATCCCGGCGGCGACGACCCGTCGGGATGGATGGAGGTCTCCCAAGGGGATCCGAATGAGAAGCGTTGTCGCAACTACGTCTTGCGGATCCGTTCGCGGCCTTCGGTGACGTTGCGGGTCGCGTTGCGGGTATCGACCACGAGCGATGCGTGCTGCACGACGAAATCGTAGTCGACAGCGGTGTGATCGGTGGCGATGAGGACGCAGTCCTGGGCGGCGAGCATCTCGGGCGTGAGCTCGACACTGTGCATCTCGGGAAGGTTGCTGTGTCGCACCTTCGGGAGGGTGGGGATGTGCGGATCGTGGTAGGAGAGATTGGCGCCGCGTTTCAGGAGGAGTTCCATGAGGACGAAGGAGGGACTTTCGCGCGGGTCGTCGACATCCTTCTTGTAGGCGGCTCCGAGAACGCAGATGCGACTGTCCCTGATCGGCTTGCCGATGTCGTTGAGGAACTCGGCCACGCGTGCGATGACGTAGTCGGGCATCGAGCGGTTGACTTCGCCGGCGAGTTCGATGAAGCGGGTCGAGAGCCCCTGCTTGCGGGCGAGCCACGTGAGGTAGAAGGGATCGATGGGGATGCAGTGTCCGCCGAGTCCCGGGCCGGGATAGAAGGGCTGGAAGCCGAATGGTTTGGTCTTCGCTGCGTCGATGACTTCCCAGATGTCGATGCCCATGCGGTCGAAGAGGACCTTGAGCTCGTTCACGAGGGCGATGTTCACCGCGCGGTAGGTGTTTTCGAGGATCTTGCAGGCCTCGGCGACTTCGAGGCTGGAGACGGGGATGACCTCGATGACCGCGTGGCGGTAGAGGGTGCAGGCGAGCTGGCAACTGGCGTCATCCCAGCCTCCGACGACTTTGGGGATCTGGGCGGCGGAGTAATTCGGGTTGCCGGGATCTTCCCTCTCGGGGCTGTAGGCGAGGTAGAAATCCTTGCCGCAGACAAGGCCGCCGGTTTCGAGGATGGGCCGAACGACATCCCGCGTGGTGGTGGGATAGGTGGTACTTTCGAGGACGACGAGCTGACCGGGCCGGAGGACCTGAGCGATGGAGCGGGAGGTGCCTTCGACGTAAGTAAGATCGGGATCGCGACTTTCGGAGAGCGGGGTCGGGACACAGATGAGAAGTGCATCCGGCTCGCGGAGCCGGTTCATGTCGGATGTTGCTTCGAAGAGCGAGCGATCGAGCCAGCTGCGGATGCGATCGCTTTCGAGATGCTTGATGTAGCTGTTGCCGGCGTTGAGGGCGTCGACCTTGGCGGGGTCGATATCAAAGCCGATGGTACGAATGCCCTTGGAGACGAAGGCATCGATGAGCGGCAGTCCGACATATCCCAGCCCGATGATGCCGACGGTGCATTGTCCGGATTCGATGGCAGTGAGCAGTGCCGGCGTCATGCGCGACTTTCATTCAGCATCATCAGGGGAAGGGAGTTCGCAGCGCCGGAGAGACATTTGACCGGGGCGGCGGATGGGCAACACGATCGCTTGCCAGCCCCAACCTGCAGAACTGCTTGTGGGAGGACGCGGACCCTCATCACCCTTGGCGTGATCCGGAAAGCGGTCCTTCGCGAGACGCTGCCGGAGATGCCTGGATGTGGACGTCGTCTTCGAGGCCGGGGAGGAAGCGAAGTGATTCTACGCGGCGCGGGTGATTGCACTCAACACTTTGTCCGGATGTGCGGTCGTTGTGCGGATGTGCGGCCGACACCGGGGCCGCTCGATGTGAGAGCGGATCGACGTTGCGAGAGCTGTGCGGCTGCCGAGTGACGCGTCGCGTTGGCGAGAGGATCGGGGGTGCCCACAGCGGGACGGCGTGCTAGCGGTTTACGAACTGCCAGGGGGACAGGGGTGCGGTTCGAGGAAGATAGAGGGGGTGTCTGGGTGTGCCGCGCTGGTTGCAGCCGAAGCTGAGCAGAGTCCGGTGGCCGATGAGCCGAACGAGGCGAGCTTCGCGCTGGGGTGTACAGTGATTCCCCCAGCAGACGACGACGCGTTCGACGATCTCGCAGGCCTTGCGGATGGCATCGTCGGTGCCGGGTCCGACGGGATCCTCTACCTCCAGCAATCCGCGGGGGTCGGTGCTGCGGAGCCCGTAGGCGTTGAGCATCAGGATGCCGTCATAGCCCCAGTTCCGCGCAAAGTTGATGCAGCGGGTGACGGTGGGGTCGTTCTTCACCTCGTCGGCTGTGGAAGGATTCAGCCCGACGAAGGCGACACGGCGGTCACCGTTCCCCCAGTTTCGCCACAACAGATACCGATAGCGTCGGCAGCGGCTGAACGCGGCGCCGTTGGGTGTGGAGACGCGATGGCGAAGACGCTCAGGCAAGGGAGTTTTGCGGACCGGTGGTGAAGCGAGTCTCCCCCCTTGAGCGAGCGATGTGCAGGACATGCAGCGAGGGGGAGATCTGTCTGGCGAACCATCAGTTGGTCGCAGGCATCCCGCGCGCGATGGTCGGACTGCCCGGCCTCCCATGACGTCAGGAGCCGGGCAGGACCGGGAGTGCGCTTTAGAGCCGGTATTCCTTCACCAGTTTGCTGGCATTGCTGGCCTGGCCGAAGGCGACCATGCGGTCCTTGCAGACCTGCTGCATGGCGGCGCGGGCCGGCTTGAGGTAGTCGCGCGGGTCGAACTTCGCCGGATCGCTCTGCAGCACCTTGCGGACGGCGGCAGTCATGGCGATCCGGTTGTCGGTGTCGACGTTGATCTTGCGGACACCGTGCTTGATGCCGCGCTGGATCTCTTCGACCGGGACGCCCCAGGTCTGCTTCATCTCGCCGCCGTACTTGCGGAGTTCGTCCTGCAGTTCCTGGGGGACCGAGGAGGATCCGTGCATGACGAGGTGGGTGTTCGGCAACCGCTTGTGAATCTCGGCGATGCGGTCCATGGCGAGGATCTCGCCGGTCGGCGGGCGGGTGAACTTGTAGGCACCGTGGCTGGTGCCGATGGCGA
>CAZUXX010000186.1:2127-6922 GCA_964624215.1 uncultured Planctomycetaceae bacterium | reverse complement strand
GAAGAGCTGTCCGGCGAGATCGACGGGCTCGAGAAGAAACTGCGTTCCCTGCCAGGACCTCGGGAGCTCGACGAGGTTGAAGCGGCGCTCCTCGAACGCGCAGTGGAGATCACGCGGCTGCATGGGGAGCTGTCCCACCTGCGAAATCTCGAGGGTGACCTCTCGGCGTGGAATGCCGAACTCGATCAGTTGCGACAAGCCGCCAGCGACGCCGATTCCGATTGTCTCGCGACGGCCATCGCGCAGCTCAATCCGGTGCAGCGGGCGACGGCACGTCAACTGGGAGACGCGTCCCGTCGACTCAACACGCAGGCCGAAGTGCTGTCGGTCAGGCGAAAGGATCTCGATGCCCGGCACCGCAAGCTGCAGCAGAGCATCGACCAGCTTGTTGCGTGCGATCCCTCCGAAGTGGACTTGATCGAAGCCACTCTCGAACGCTGTCGCTTGGGGGAGGAGACACTTGAGCAGTTCAACGAACTGCTCGCCGAGCAGAACTCAGCGACCGACTGGATCGAATCCGAACGACGATCGCTCGCCGCTCAGGTCCAGCTTCCTCCGGATCGGCTGGGAATGATGCCGGTTCCCTTGCGGGCCACGCTCTCGGAGTTCAAGGAGCGGCTGGACGCGAGCGACCAGAAGCTCCGACGGACGTTGGAGCAATTGTCCGATGCCGAGCAGCAGGCACGGGATGCCCGTTTTCAGCTCAAGCAGATTGCCAGCCAGTCTGCCGAGCCGGACGGGCCATCACTGGAGGAGCTTCGCGAACATCGCGATACCGGCTGGCGACTTTTGTGTCGCCGCTACGGGCTGGTGAAGGGCTCCGCCGGCGATCAGGGAGCTCAGCTCGACGACGAGATTGCTCGCTGGTGCGATGACAATCCGGAGACATTGCCACAGAAGTTTGCAGAGGCGGTGCAGCAGGTCGATGCCGCTGCAGAGGCGCGGTTTGCGCGCGCCGAGGCAATTGCCAGGCAGGCTCAATGTGAACTCGCCGTGGCGGCCGCCGAACAGCGGGTCACCGATCTGACCACCGAGCGTGATCGTCGACGCGACGATCACGAAAGCGAACTCGCCCAGTGGCGCGAACTGTGGCAGGAGTCCGGCATCACGCCGCTCAGCCCGACCGCCATGCTCGAATGGCTCCCGAAGTACGAGGGGTGGTACGACCAGTTGCTCGGTTCCAAAGCCCGGGCCGCGAAACTCTCGGAACTCGAACAGGAACTCGCCCGCTGTTCGGCCGAGATCGCCGGATTCGACAGCGGGCTTCCCTCAGAGCCCGGCCCCTGCCTCAGTCTGCTGGAGTCCCGGCTTGGAGAGGCCCGACAGGCACTGGCAGACCGCCGCCGCCTCGACGAGGAACTGCAGGACGTCCTCGAACAGAATCGCCAGTTGACCGGCGAAGAAGAGGCGCTTGCTCGGGAGCGGGCCGACATCGACGGCCAGCTTGCCGGGCTTCTCAGCGAGCTGGGCCTCCCTGAGGCGTGGACGGTCGACACGCTGCTCCAGATGCTGGCCGATATCGACGAGGCCCAACAGAACCGTCGTCGCCAGGAGCAACTTACCGGCACGATCGAGGCCGCCCAACAGAAGCTCGAAACATTTCGCACCTCGATCACGGCCTTGTGCACAGGCCCCCTGCAGCCACTGGCGATACGTCCGCCTCTTGACTTGGCGCAGGAACTCTGCGGTCAACTGGAGGACGCCCGCCAAAGGCAGTTGTCGCTCGCCCAGGAACAACAGGAGCTGCGCACCGTGGAGCGAATGCTCGGGGAGCGCCAGCACCGGTTGAAAGAATGCGTGCAGGAGATCGAAGCGATCTCGCAGCGCATCGGTGTCGAAGACATCGAAGTCGCCGTCGAAAGGTGGGGGGCCGCGGAATCAGCCGCGTCCGAACTGCGAGAGAAGGAAACGCACCTGCGGCACCTGCTGGGGGAAGACTGGGAAGCCCGCTGCCGGGAGGCACTGCAGCGGCCCCAGGAAGAACTGGAAACCGAACAATTGCGGCTCGACGACCAGATTAAGGAGGAAACGGCCGCACTGCGCAACATCGACACCCGGCAGGGGGCCATCGAGGAACGACTGAAACAGTTCGCCGACGACACCCGCAGTGTCTCGCTGGCCGAGCAACTCGAGAGCGCTCGCGCCAAACTTGCCTCGGAGCTCCGTGCATACGCGCCCCTGGTGTTGACACAAACGCTGATGGGCCGCGCACTCAAGCGATTCGAAGAACACCATCAACCACGCATGCTGGCCCGGATCGGGGACCTGATTTGCCGGATGACCGCCGGCGAATACGTCGCTTTGCGGAGGGTGCTCGACGAGGCGGGAACTCTCAGGCTGATCAATGCGGCGGGGGAGGCCAAGACTCCGAACGAACTCAGTACCGGCACCCGCGAGCAATTGTATCTGGCAATTCGACTGGCGTTCGTCGAAGACTACTGCGGCCGCTGTGAGTCGCTGCCGGTGGTCATGGATGATGTCCTTGTGAACTTCGACGAGAACCGGGCTCAGCGGACTCTCCAGGTCCTGTCGGAACTTTCGCACAACGTGCAGATCCTCCTGATGACCTGCCATCGGCGGACGATCGAACTCAACGCGTCCCTGCCCCGGCCGGGTGCCATCACCGAACTGGTTCCCGGGTCGCTCGACGCGCTGGGTCTGGACAGTCGCACGCGAGATGGCAAGCGGGCCCGCCGGAACTCAGCCACAGCAACCGCACAGACCGGTCTGGCACCGGCCCTGTTTCCGGAAAGCTGAGCGGCACCGGCACCCGGGCGGTCAGTGCCGGTGTGCCTGGCAAACAGTGGGCGCCGCAACAGCGATTGCTACCTTCTAGAGCACAAACAATGTCCGTGGCGTAACACCTGATCCGGTGGTCCTGCCAACCCGGTTCGGAGGATCACGCCTTGTGACGATCCTGCGAATCCGGAACCTCCTGAACGAGATCCTCCGTGTCAGTCCCTCACATCATTGTCACCATCGACGGACCAGCCGGGACCGGCAAAAGTACGGTTGCGCGGGCTCTGGCGCGTCGCCTGGGCTTCGGCTATCTCGATACCGGTGCAATGTACCGGGCAGTGGCGCTGGCCTGCCTGGAACAACAGCTCGCTCCGGATGCTCCCGACTGTGCTCGTATCGCACGCGAGTTGCCGCTGCATATGGACGCCGAACGCGTCTGGATCGACGAACGCGACGTCACGCAGGCGATCCGCCAGGAGCGGGTCTCGGAGGCCGCCTCGGTGGTCGCACAGAATCAGGAAGTCCGCAAGACACTCGTTGAACTGCAGCGGAGGGTTGCGGCCCGGGGCGACTTTGTGTGCGAAGGCCGCGACCAGGGAACGGTCGTGTTCCCGACGGCGACGTGGAAGTTCTTCCTCACAGCCGATCCCGCCGTGAGAGCGGCGCGGCGTCACCGCGAACTGACGGCCCGCGGTATCGATGTCACGCTCGACGAGATCGCGCAACAGCAGGAGGAGCGCGACCGTCGCGACCAGGAACGGGCCGAGTCCCCCCTCCGCCCAGCCGACGATGCGATCACCATCGACACGACGGAACTTTCGAGCGACGCCGTGGTGAACCGGCTGGCAGAAATCATCGCCGGGGGGACCTCCGGGTAACGACCGATGATGAAGCGGGGAGCGAGGGGTCGGGACCAGACGCGAGTCCCCACCATGACGCATCACTACGGGCCGATGGCAAAGTGCGGTATCCTCACCAGCAAACCAACCCTCCTCTCCAGCGCAGAGTAGATGGCATGTCGCACCAACTTCCCCGACGGACCTTCCTGAAAACGACTGCGGCTGTCGCGGCCGGAGCCGTCACGACTCCCCTGCTTGCCGACGATGCGACTCCCCAACGGAGCGGTGCCAACCGTGGACGCATCTACAAAGCCGACAAGGGAGGCGGAATCGGCAAGGACAAGGCGGCCATGGTCGCCCGACTCGAGCAGTACAAGTCACTCGGCTTTGACGGTCTCGAAGGGGGCAGCCCGGACATCAAGAACATTCCCGCCCTGCTGGAGGCGATGGCCGAAGTCGAGTTCCCCATCCACGGTCTGGTCGACGGGGTGCACTGGAACCAGCGACTCTCGTCTCCCGACGAGGCGGTGCGGCGGCAGGGGCTCGAAGCACTCCAGCAGGCGATTCGCGATGCCCATGCTGTCAGGGCAGCGACAGTGCTGCTCGTCCCCGGACGCGTCTCGGGGCCGGACGAAACGCACGATCACGTCTGGGAGCGGTCGATCACAGAGATCCGCAAGGCACTTCCGACCGCGTCGCGGTACGGCGTGCAGATTCTGATCGAGAATGTCTGGAACGGCTTCTGTGAAGACCCGGAACAACTCCGGGATTACATCGACGAGATCGACAGCCCCTGGGTCGGCGTGTACTTCGACATCGGGAACTGTCGCAAGTTCGGCCCTGCCGAAGACTGGATCCGCACGCTCGGCAGCCGCATCGTCAAACTCGACGTCAAGGACTGGGGCAAGGAGAACGGGTTCTGTCGGCTCGGAGAAGGCGATGTGAACTGGCCCGAAGTTCGCCAGGCCCTGGCCGAGATCGAGTTCACCGGCTGGGCCACGCGCGAGGGACGCGACAACTCGCTCGAAGACACTGCCCGACTGATGGACGAACTACTCGATCTCTGAGCCAACCGCCCGCGCTTCAGGCGGTAGTCACGATGCGGGGACCACCTCCCTGGTCGGTGCAGTGTCGCCGTAGAGGAATTCGAGCTTGAGCAGCCCCTTCTGGATCAGGGAGTCGACGAATGTCGGCAGATAACCTGTCGGCAACAGCGA
>CAZUXX010000186.1:1707-2117 GCA_964624215.1 uncultured Planctomycetaceae bacterium | reverse complement strand
CAGATTGTATCTGAATATGGGCAGAAATCAGGAAGTTGTAGATATCGTGAATGATCAGCGAATTGCGTTGCGGGTCGTAGCCGGCAACTTCCGAGATCTGCGTCACACGGCGCTGCCCCCCCGGCAGGCGTGTGATCTGCACGATCAGATCGAGTGCCGAAGCAATCTGGCGGTGAATACTCTGGACCGGCAGATCGACTGCCATCAGCACGAGCACTTCCAGTCGCTTGATGACCTCTTCGCTCGAGTTCGAGTGGATCGTCGTCATCGATCCGTCGTGACCGGTGTTCATCGCCTGCAGCATGTCGAGCGCTTCTCCGCCGCGACATTCCCCCACCAGAATGCGATCAGGCCGCATCCGCAACGAGTTTCTCACCAGATCGCGGATGGTGTACTCACCGGTGCCTTCC
>CAZUXX010000186.1:0-1697 GCA_964624215.1 uncultured Planctomycetaceae bacterium | reverse complement strand
TTGGGGGGCTTTGATTCCAGCGTGACCACATGGTCCTGATGCAGTTGCAACTCCTGCGTGTCCTCGACGGTCACGATGCGTTCGCGGTGCGGGATGAACGATGACAGGATATTCAGCATCGTGGTCTTCCCGGTTCCCGTTCCACCAGAGACGAGAATGTTGCGACGGTCGATGACGCACGCCCGCAGGAACATCGCGGCCGACGAGGTGATCGTCCCGTTCTCGATCATGTCGTCCATCGTGAAACGGTAGGCCGGGAACTTCCGGATCGTCAGGCACGGCCCACGCACCGCCAGAGGGGGAATGATCGCGTTCACGCGACTCCCGTCGGGCAAACGTGCATCGACCAGCGGCTGGCTCTTGTCGATCCGCCGGCCGACCTGTGCCACGATGCGCTCGATGATCGACTCGGTCACTTTGTCGGAAATGAACCGCCGGCCGGAGAGTTCCACCAGTCCGTCCCGCTCGACGTAGATCTGGTCGCTCTTGACCACCATGATCTCGGTGATCGTCGGTGCCCGCAGCAGATCCTGCAGTGGCCCGAACCCGAAGACCGTGTCCTTCAGCTCCTTCTTGAGTGTGCGGAGGACGAGGTAGCGTCGCAGCTCCTTGTGCAGGTGCGGGCGGACCAGCGGGAAGACCTCGGCGAAGTGCTGTTCGGTCTGGCGGATGCGGCCGGAAAGGTCTGACTGCTGTTCCAGATTCAGCTTCTCACGGACAAAGTGCAGCAGGTTCTGCAGTTCGGCCTCGCGCTCGGGGACGAGCGTGGCCGGTACGTCGAATTCGTTCCACGTCAGTCGGTTCGTGCGAAAGCGTTCGTCGTCGCTTTCGAGAATCAACTGGTTGATGACGTAGTCGCGCAGCGTCAGCCCGATGACTTCCTCCAGCAGGGCATCGTTCCGTTCGCTGAACAGCTGCATCTCGCGGCACACATCCTCGATGTGCTTTTCGAGCAGCAGGATGCTCTCTTCTGTCCCCAGCTGGTTGCTTTCGAGCTCGTACAGGTCGAACCGCTCGAGCAGCTTCTGGTGGACCTTCATCTCCAGGCTGGACATGAGCGTCCGCAGGTGCGCCTCGAGCTCCTGCCGTGTGATGGGGGCTGCCTCATCCGATTCGAACGTAACGGTGAACGGCCAGATGCGGACTGACTCCCCCGGAGAGAACGTCACCCGCTCGCCCCCCATCACCTCCCGCTCGCCGATCATGCAGGAGTTGATGCCGACGTTCTCGAGCTCCAGTTGCCCGTCCACACGACGGACCACCGCCTGTCTTTTGGAGACCAGCGGACTTTTGAGAACCAGCAGGTTGTCCGGGTCGCGGCCAATCGTGACCTCGCTCCCGTCGACCTCCAGCAACGAACGGCGGGATTCGTGGACTTTGTTGAACCAGATCTTCATGCCAGGGCCCCCAACGTGCCGCACCGGGAACGAATGCCGGAGTTTCTCTGATCGTAGCAGGCCAACCGGGACCGGCGGCAGGGGCAATTCGCTGCGACGGACGGCAAGAGGCGAACGGCCGTTCGTCCTCCGGATTCGCGACGCCGCCCCGGTGAGCGAGAGAATCTACAGGCGTTCGGGGTTCACGGGTGTTGTGGGGAGTGTACCGCTTGCCCGTTCACGCAGGCGGTGTTTGAGCTCGTCGATCACCCGTTGTGCACGCTCATCGGGATCGGTGGCGAGGTTGTGAAACTCGTGCGG
>CAZUXX010000185.1:0-6994 GCA_964624215.1 uncultured Planctomycetaceae bacterium | reverse complement strand
TTCGTACAGTCCAGAACGGTGCTGCAGACCGGGGAGGAAGACTCCCTCCGCCAGACGATCGCTGACCTCGAGCGGCGGTTGGCGACCCCCTCCGAAGAGGCGCTGCTCGCATGGGAAGAGCGCCAGCAGCAGCGATTGGCGCTGCGGGGAACCGACCTCCAGCTCCACGCGATGCCGGTCCTGAAGGTGAGTACTCCCAACCGCGGAGCAGGGTTCGAAATCGAGCAGGAGCGGTACGTCCACATCACCCAGCCGAGCAGCCTCGTCGCCTACGACGTGCTGACGACCCTCCCGCCCATCGAGACTCCGATCACCGGTCTGCGGATTGTGTTCCATCCCGATGACCATGCACCGGGAGGAGGCCTGGGATACGGCCCGCGTCGCGGAGGCCGGGAGGCCGAGACACCCCGGCGAGGGACGTTTCGCCTGACCGCACTGTCGGCCAGCCCGGGAGAAGTGCCGGCAGACCAGGTGGACCTGTTTCGATTGCTCGAGATGAGTCAGGTGACCGCCAGCACCTGGGAACCGGAGCACAGACCCGGGCACTGTCTCGATATGCGTAACGAGAATGGCTGGTCCCCGGCTCCGACGGCCGAGGGGCCACAGGTGCTCACGGCAACATTCGCGACTCCGCTCGATGCCCGCCAGACGCCGTACCTCACCACCCAGCTCAACTTCGGCTTCGGTGACAACCTCATCGCAGCACGGATGGAGTTGTTCGCCATGACGGGTGTGGATGATGGCAGTGACCTGCCGGCGGAGGTCATCGAGATTCTGGGCATCTCACAAGACAGGCGGACGCCGGAACAATGGCAAAAACTTCGTGACGAGTTCGCTGCCAATGCAGAAGAAACCCGCCGTCTGCGGATCGATCTGGCAAACGCCCGGGAGCGGCTGCAGGTCCTGACGCAAGAATTCCCCACCATGGTGATGGCCGTTGCAGAGCAGCCGCGACAGACCTTCGTTCTCCATCGGGGGGACTACTCCCAGCCAACGACTCCGGTGTCGATGGGGACACCAGAGTTCCTGATCCGCGATGACACCCCGCAGGACAGCCGGCTCTCGCTCGCAAAATGGATCACGCGGCCGGACCACCCCCTCACCGCGCGCGTGTATGTGAACCGGGTCTGGCAGATGATGTTCGGGGCCGGCATCGTCCGCACACCCGCGGACTTCGGTGCTCAGGGCGAATGGCCAACGCATCCCCGGCTCCTCGACTGGCTGGCCGTCGACTTCGTCGAGAACGGGTGGAACATCAAGCGTCTGGTGCGACAGATCGTGCTGTCACAGACCTACCGGCAAAGCTCACTCACCCCGGATTCGCTGTTGCAGGACGACCCGGGCAACCGTCTGCTGGCGCGTGGTCCCCGCTTCCGACTGCCGGCCGAGTTCATCCGGGATGCGGCTTTGCATGTCAGCGGGTTAATGAATCCGCAGCTCGGAGGACCGAGCGTCAATCCGTACACACCGGGAGATCTGTGGCGCGAGATCAGTCACTACGGGAGCACTCCCGCAACCGCCCAGACATTCGTCCAGGACCACGGAGACAAACTCTATCGGCGATCGCTCTACACCTACTGGAAACGCACCGCACCACCACCGAACATGGCCGCCTTCGACGCCCCGAACCGGGAGACCTGCGTCGTGGACCGCCCGACAACCAACACGCCGCTGCAGGCCCTCGTCCTGCTCAACGACGTGCAGTTCGTCGAAGCGGCCCGCGCGATCGCCGAGCGAATCGTCCACTCCGCCGACAACGATCGCGACCGCGTCGACCGGGCTGTTCGACAAGCACTGACGCGAGAGGCAACCCGGAATGAGATCGACGTCCTGCTGTCGACCCTTCGACGAAGCCGGACGCGCTACGCCTCCCATCCCGAGGCCGCCACCCGCCTGCTTTCAGTCGGAGAGTCGCTCCGTGATGAGAGCATTCCTCCGGTCGAACACGCCGCGTGGACCGAGGTCGCCACATTGCTGTTCAACCTGAGCGAATTCGTAACACGAAACTGAGCATCGACGCCGGCGGCTTGCACCATCGCCTGAAAGGAGACGTGGGATGCACACCAGACAGATGGATCTCTTCTTCGCTGACTCACGTCGACAGTTTCTCTGTGGATCGGCCGGAGCGATCGGAGCGATTGCACTCGGGTCACTCGTGCACTCCGCACCACAACTTCTCGCCAGCGTCGGGAGTGACGCGTCGGGAACTTTGCCTCACTTTCCTCCGCGGGCCAGGCGGGTCATCTGCCTGTTTCAGTCAGGAGGCGTTTCGCATGTCGATCTGTTCGACGACAAGCCGGCACTTCACGAGTACGCGGGGCAGGAGATCCCCCCCTCGGTCAAGGGGGATCAGCGACTGACCGGCATGACTTCGGGACAGTCAGAGTATCCCGTGGTCCCGCCGATCCGCTCCGGGAGGCAAATCGAGGGAAGCGGAGCCTGGGTCAGCGACCTGCTGCCGCACCTGCAGGGAGTGGGTGAGCATCTGACATTTCTGAAAACGGTCCACACCGAGGCGATCAACCACGACCCCGCCGTCACCATGATGAACACCGGCAATCAGCAGCCGGGATATCCCAGCATGGGAGCCTGGGTCAGCTACGGGCTGGGCAGCGAGAACGAGAACCTTCCCGCGTTCATCACCATGACCTCACAGGGGTCCGGCAAGAATCCCGGGCAACCCATCTTCAGCCGCCTCTGGGGCAGCGGTTTTTTGCCCTCCTCGCACCAGGGTGTGGGACTGCGACCGGGGGCCAACCCGGTGCTGTACCTGTCGAATCCACCCGGAGTCAGCCGGGCGCAGAGGCGGGAACTGCTCGACGATCTCCGGCAACTCAATCAGAGACGGGCAGAAGAACTCGGCGACCCGGAAACCCTCACCCGGATCCAGGCGTATGAGATGGCCTTTCGCATGCAGATGTCGGTACCGGAACTGACCGACATCAGCGGAGAGTCCCCGCATACGCTCGAGAGATACGGGCCGGATGTGCATCGACCCGGGAGCTACGCCGCGAATTGTCTCCTGGCCCGCAGACTTGCCGAACGCGATGTCCGGTTCATCCAGCTGTATCACCGCGGATGGGATCAGCACATCGCGCTGTCGCGGCAACTGCCCAACCAGTGCAAAGACGTCGATCAGCCCTCGGCAGCGCTGATCGCCGATCTGGCCGAACGCGGACTGCTCGACGAGACACTCGTCGTGTTCATGACCGAGTTCGGACGCACGACATTCTCACAGGGTAAGCTCGGCGATCCGAACAGTGGCCGTGATCATCACGGCCGGTGCTTCACCTGCTGGCTGGCCGGTGGCGGAATCAGGCCGGGCCTCGAATACGGACGCACCGACGACTTCTGCTACAACATCGTCGAAAATCCCGTCCACGTGCGGGATCTGCACGCCACGCTGCTGCATTGTCTGGGAATCGACCACTCCCGGTTTACATTCCCGTTTCGGGGTCTGAATACGCGACTGACGGGCGTCGAACAGGCACACGTCGTTGAGGACATCCTCGCCTGAATCCGCACGCGTGCCTCGCGGGCCTCTGCCTCTCCACCAGAATCGACATCACCTCACCCGCTGCCGCAAGGCCGCCACGGAGAGACGGCAGGAAGAATCCGCTCTCCTCTCCCCGCGTCGAGTGGGATCGACCGCTGACGACACAAGAAAAGCACCGCCACTTCGGGCGGTGCTTTCTGATGTCCTTCAACCACAACCGGAAGTGCGGTTCACGGAAGGGGTGCAGGGGCCGTCAGTTGGCCTCGGCGACAACGTTGACGCGGCGACCATTCTGGTCGAACTGCACCGTTCCTTCGATAAGGGAGAAGATGGTGTAATCAGAACCCATGCCGACGTTGCGGCCGGGATGCCACTTCGTACCGCACTGCCGCACGAGAATATGACCGGCAGCGACTCGCTCGCCGCCGAACTTCTTGATACCGCGGCGCTGCGCGTTCGAATCGCGACCGTTCCGAGTCGATCCCTGTCCCTTCTTATGCGCCATGACGCCCTCTGTTTGCCTGAAGACTCAACCAGCCAGAAACCGCTCCTGATCGCCCCTTGGACGCAATGTGCGGTCGTCAGAAAATCGAATCGGGAAGTTTGGCAATCCAGGCCCTGGATTGCAAGTGCGCACACCTCCTGCACCCCGCATTCCTCCCGGAAGGTCCTGCCAATGGTCACCGCCGGACACCAATGCACGAAGAACTCACCAGCACTCCGCGAGACTGGACTCGAATGCCACCTCGTCGCGAATCCGCCGCATCGACAGGCATCGACGAGGGCAGCGAGACGTCGAAGTCAAACCAAAATCGACGCAACCATAATACAATAAACACTTTGCTGCACACACGACGAGCCTCCCCCCGCACGCAGCAGCGGTCCACACTGCGTGTGCGTCGTCTCCAGTTCGAGGCTTCTTGAGTTGATATTGACCTCGATCGGGATTTTCTGGGAGATTTGCGCTCTCACCTCAGCGGCCACGCGTCAGTGGTCGCCCTCTTCTGCCAATTCCCTCCCGACAGGACAGCTCCCGTGACAGGCACGCTCCTTCTTGCCCTGAGCACGCTGGCCGCTTCGACCGATTCCGTGACCGCGTCGCCGATCCCACAGGCGGAACGCTCAGTCTTCCAGTCTGCACTGGCCGGTGAGCTGCCAATCGTCCGCGGGCAGAGTCCCGTCGCCGGACCAACCCTCGGCATCCCGGAGCCGGTGACCTCGTACTACCAGACTCCGACCTACAGCGACCCGAATGCCATCGGCTCACCTTACATGGATCAGCCGATTTACGGGCAACCACTCACCACTGACCCGTTTCTCGGTGGGAGTGCGGTGCCGTTCAATCAGGGCCTCGCCCCCGTAACCCCCTACGGAGCGGCCCCCTACGGATCACCGTACCCCGGTACCGCGCCGGGAATGTACGGGGTCGGGCTCAACGGTCCCCAACCGTACCGCTTCGGGTGGACCGAACGGCACAACGTCGGCTTCATCGCCGACGCCGGCACCAACGTCGGTGGTGACTTCGGAATATTCGAGTACGACTACTTCAAGGAATACGTCACCCCGTTCGGACCAAACTGGATCTTCTCCATCGAACCGCAGTACAGCCTGCGACTGTACGACGGCCCGCGCGTCGTGCGAACCGGTCCGGGCGCCGGGTCCGAGCCGGCCGCGTCGGAAATGCCCTCCGAGGTGCATCGCTTCGGTCTGGGCATGAAGGCAGCCGCTCCGCTCGGGCCCAACTGGACCCTCGAAGGAGGATTCAACCCCGCCATCGGAACCGACATGGAGGGGAGCCTCACGAGCGATGCCTGGATGTTCGACGCTCATCTGGCAGCCTTCATCCAGGCGTCACCCGAGTGGATGTGGGTCCTCGGAGCCGCCTACTGGGACCGGGTCGACGACATGGTGATTCCCTATGCCGGGGCCGTGTGGACTCCGAACGACTACGTCGAACTGCGCTTGCTGTTCCCCAAGCCGCGAATCAGCTTCTTTCTCGGAACTCCTTACGGGATCCCGACCTGGTTCTACGTGCAGGGAGAGTACCACGTCGAGGCGTACCAGATGGACGTGCAGGGCGACCAGCGGGTCAACGGCATCATGACCTCAGCCGGTACCGTCCGGGTTCAGGTTGAGGACTGGCGCGTCGTCGGCGGCCTGTACGCCGAAGGGGCGTGGCTGACAGGCTTTGCCGAGGCCGGGGTCGCGCTCAACCGCGACATTAAGTACAACGGCCCGGTCCGCCCCTTCGAGGCCGACAGCGCGTTCCTGTTCCGGATGGGGATCCGCTACTAGACGCGCATCAGCAGGGCCCCCGCCACCGTTCTCCGTGCGGCTGGAATGCCTTGCGCCGAACTCCTCGGGGAACCGGTGTGCGGCAGCTTCTGCCCGCCTCCTGAACCCGCTGACCGACGCACGTTGACCGGTTTCCGGAACCGGAATAGACTTCCAGCGTTACGGCATCAAGGGGTGGCTGCGCGCCGTTCCCGCCTCCGTAACCCGGCGGAAATTGCCGGTGCCGACCGAACAACGGATTTGTTCGCGACCACTGTCAAGATTTCCCGACCGTGACAGAACCACCAGGAAACCGTTTGTTTCTGATCGGGATCGACTCGGCAGGCATGGCGCTTCACAACCCGGTCTTTCCCTGGCGCAGGTTGTGCCACGCCGGGCATCGCCGGCCAGTTCTCCTGCCAAACGCACCGACGCTCCACAAGTGAGCCGTCATTGAGGAACGGCAAACGACTATGGATTTCTTTGATCGTCTGGGCGACTTCTTCAACTCGCTGACGGACCTTGTCGAGACCGTTGTCCGGAAGTTGTTCGGCTCGTCGAACGAACGCACGATCCGCGCGATCGGTTTCCAGCGGGACACCTCCGGGAACACAACCGTCATTCCCGGGTCGGTCCTCGACCGCATCAACCAGCTCGAAGGAGAGATGTCCCAACTCTCCGACAGCGAGCTGAAGGAGACCGCCTCCAAGGTGCGGGCCAAGCTTGCCGACGGCAAAACTCTCGACGATGTGCTGCCCGAAGTCTTCGCGGCCACCCGCGAGGCCGGCAAGCGGTTCCTCAAGATGCGTCACTACGACGTGCAGATGGTCGGTGGATACATCCTGCACCAGGGCAAGATCGCCGAAATGGTCACCGGGGAGGGCAAGACGCTCGTCGCCACGCTCCCCTGTGCACTCAACGCGATGGCAGGCCATGTCCATGTCGTGACCGTGAACGACTACCTCGCCCGCCGCGATATGGAGTGGATGGCCCCCATCTACATTGGACTCGGGCTGACGGTGAACTGCATCCAGTCGTCGATGCAGCCGCACGAGCGCAAGGTGAGCTACGCCTGCGACATCACCTACGGCACAAACAACGAGTTCGGTTTCGACTACCTGCGCGACAACATGAAGCCGACGAAGGACCTGCAGGTGCAGGGCCCGCTCGACTTCGCCATCGTCGACGAAATCGACAACATCCTCATTGACGAAGCCCGGACAC
>CAZUXX010000184.1:4165-7006 GCA_964624215.1 uncultured Planctomycetaceae bacterium | reverse complement strand
CGCTGCCCTCCGCTCCACAAGTCCTTCCAGCAAATCCAGTCCGCGGCGGTCGAGCCACTTCGCCCGCTCATTGACGGCGCTCCCACGCAAGCTCCCTTCGGAATTCAACTCTCCTCTCAGCCGCTCAATCTCCGCCAGCAGTTCATCGGCAGGCGCCTCCTCCCGTATCTCACGCAACACCGTCTGCTCCAGCGTTCGCAGTGCCGCGTACGTCTGCTGTTGGGTCCGCCCCAGCGCAGTGTGCGGAAGCATTCGCAACAGGCGAAAGTCCCGCGTCGCGGTATAAAGCTCCCGGACACTCCAGAAGTAGCTTTCCGGATGCGATGACTTCTCCAGCAGTGCCCGCACCATCAGCAGCGTCTCGACATCGATCTCGTGCGGAGCTCCCCCGTCTCTGACGCGAGATCGACTCTGGTTGAGCCAGTTCGACAGTTGCCACTCTTCAACCAGCCTGTACGCGTCGATGCGACTTTGCTCGTACTTCTCCCGCTGATTCACCGCGAGGTACCAGTCGGCAAGCGCCGTGCGATCCGCCGGCGACAGATTGTCTTCCGCCGCGAGCGACTCAAACAGCGCAATCGCTTCTTCGAAGTCCCCCTGCTCGGCCAGAAGCCGGCCCAACGACACCTTCCACGGCACACTCCACTCGTCTTCCTTGATCCAGTCGCGCAGCGCCGCCACGAGGTCATCCGGACGGTCCAATACCAGCAGCAGGCGAATCCTGGCCTCCTTCCAGCTCAGCGTCCTGTCGAGCCGGTCGGTAACCTCGTCTCTCTCAGCCAAGCGCTCGTTCTGCTCCCGTCCCGCTTCGATTCCCGCATCGACGTACGCCAGGACCCGGGCAATCAACGGTTCCTCGGCATTCCGGCGCACCGCGAAGTTCTGCACGGTCACCCACGCGCGTTGACGAAGTTGCTCCTCGAGTGCCAGAAGGTGTCGCTGCTCATGGGTCAGTTCCTCCGGATCGCCCTCCCTCGGGGGAGCATCCCCCAGCAGAGACCAGGCCCACTCCAGAATCGCTTCCCGTTCCTGGTCCAGTTGGGCCAGCAGATACATTCGTTCCGCAACGATCCACTGCGAATAGCGGGCTTGGTCACCGCCCGGCAGCCGTTCGAATTCCTGCTGCAAAGTCGCCGCGACCCCTTCGCGTGCTTCCTTCAGCCGCTGTGCTGCTCTCTCCGCCCGCTCGGATCGCGTCAGCTCATCGACATGACCCTCGTCCTGTTCCCGCTGCGCCGCTGCAATGACCCGCTGCTGGACCATCGAGTTCGTCCACTGCAACAGCCACGCAATCTGCCGTCCCGGTTTTTGATGAGCCATGGACTCCGCACCCGGCAACGTCGGGATCATCTCCAGCGCTTCCCGTTCCCGCTCAGCTTCCCAGGGCTCCGAAAGCAACTCGTTAAACAAATACTGCCTGTACGTCGGTCGAAACTCCTCCGGACCCTCCGCCACCATCCGTCTCACGAAAGGCAACACGCGCGACGGCAGTTGCGCCCGCAGGATCGTCAGCACGGACTCCGCGACCGAATGCTTCAGGGCAGCTTCCGGTTCCTCCTCCCAGCGCCGCAGCAGCGTCTCGGCAATCTGCTCCCACTGGTCCTCAGTTGCCTGACGAATCTCGAACCGGTCTTCACCTGTGAGCAGCAGTCGCTGATGCAGAACCCACCGGATGTACTCCGAGAGTCGGGCCATCTCCAGTGTATTGCTGTCTGCCAGCAGCCAGCCCAGAACGTCCCCCCGCAGCCGATCCCCCTCGTCTGTCTCCGAGAACGAACCCGCCTGCACGATCCGCTTCGCGATCTCGATCTGGTCTGCACTCTGCGCCAACCCGCGCGCTGCCTCGTAGAGCGGTTGCCGCCACTTCGGCCTGAGACCGCCGGAACTCGACAGCCGATACCCGTTGCCGAGCGCGTAGTCGATCGCCGCGTTCAGACGGGCCAGATCCGTTGCCGACGCCTCATCGGCACCTGTGATCCCTTCCACCAGCGAAAGCCATTGCACCGCCGTCTCATCCGCGACCTCGACCTGATCCGTCATCACCAGGGCCGTCAACAGGCGGGCCCAGGGAGCGTGCTCATCGGCCTCCCGGCGAATCGTTTCCCGAATGAACTCGAGTGCCTCCTCCCACTGATGATGAGCCTCCAGAAGATTCAGAGTCGCCATCCGCAGTCGTGTCAGCTCAGCTGCATCCCAGTGCGGCTCGTCCATTGCCCTCCGCAGGGAAGCCAGTGCCCCCTCAGGATCCACTTGCGCGAGCCGGGTCGCGTAAC
The DNA here is from genome assembly GCA_964624215.1 of uncultured Planctomycetaceae bacterium. Taxonomy (GTDB): domain Bacteria; phylum Planctomycetota; class Planctomycetia; order Planctomycetales; family Planctomycetaceae; genus CAZUXX01. The sequence goes on along the minus strand of CAZUXX010000184.1, from coordinate 4,733 downwards.
GGATACGGTGTTTTGGATTCCCCGAAGCCTCACCGGCCATCTCCTGCGCCAGTCCCATCGCAGCATCAATTCGCCCCAGAGCATCATCGACGGAAATCTGCCGCTCCTTCCACGTGTGCAGACCCCGGGGTTGTTCCGGGTGTTGCTCGTACACCGGCTTCAGATCGGCGACGACGCGACCGTATTCATTCCAGTCAAGGATCGGATACAGCGTGGTCAGCACGAACTCCGCTTCCCACAGTTGCCTTCGCCTGGCCGTTTCATCCCCCGGCTTTGCAACAAGCTGCTTCGCAAGTTCGGTCAGCTGATGACGGGCCTCCTCGCGTCGCCCGGCTGCCACCGTGATCAGGGCACGCATCCACGCCAGCCCCGGCTTGACACCGGCAAGCTGCTCGATCGAGTCAAGCCGTGCGAACACCTCCTTCCACTGCTGCCGACTCTGATCAAACATCAGCGCCGCAACGTGATCTTCGATCGTGGCGCTCCCCTCCTGCACGCGTTGACGGGCGTCCGTCAGCCGTGGCAGTGGCTCATCCAGCAGCAGCGCCGACTCACGCACCGCCAGCTC
>CAZUXX010000184.1:0-4155 GCA_964624215.1 uncultured Planctomycetaceae bacterium | reverse complement strand
TCGTACCGCAGACGTCGCTCGAACGCCTCCGGCTCATTCTCCGTCACCGTCAGTTCAATGCGACTGGTCAGCGTATCATCGCCATCCCGCCACTCGATCTTCGTCGCCCACCACAGACCCGCGACCTGCACGAATTCCCCGAACCTCACCCGCTGGATCACCCGCCCCTCCTGCAGCGTCGTCTGCTCCAGCAGCACATCCCGCTCCGGATCAATCGTGAATCGCCACGTCCACTCCGGTTGCTGCTCAGTCGTCAATGTCAGAACGATCCGGCCGTCTTCCCTGCCCACCTCGGCGGTATGCAGCCGGTACAGTTCGTGAAGTCCCGTCAGGGACGCATCATTCAGCGAGAGGAACTCCGGTCCCCGGTCACCCGCAACCGCATCCCGCTGTCGGCCCAGGCGAAACACTTCGGAATACACCCCCCGCCGATCGCCTTCGACAAAGTTCACCAGTGGCTGCTGCCCGGAGCTGCTGTGTCTGGTCATCCACGCTCGCGGAGACCACAGCTCCAGCTGTTCCGAAGCAATGACGAATCCATCCCAGTCGCTGTCCAGACGTTGCTCGACCCGTCGCAGCTCGATGCCTCCGCCCAGTTCCTCAAGGGCAGCGACCCGCAGCAGCGATTCCGAAAGTTGCAATGCGTCCAAAGGCCAGTCAGGCCGGGGGATCTCTTGGACCTCGTCCGACTGAGGGACCGGCAACCTTGGAAACAGCGTCACCAGCCACTGATTCGAGTCGAAATGCAGATGGGGAACCGCCCCGCCTCGGCGGAACCACTCCCGGTCGCCGACAAGTTGACGCCCGAATAACCCTCCGCCCCCCCCAAAACCTCCTCCAACCCCTCCAATGACAAACTCCGTTGCCTCACCTGCAAAGCCGAGCCGGCTCCTCGCCATCTGGCCCCCGGCCAGTTCGGTCTGTAAAAAAAGGTGAATCTCCCGTCCCGCGAAATCCCCGGACAGGACCTCGGCACCATTGCCACCGTCGGCAAGTTCTTCTGGCGGGAATCCCGGGCTGACATCGGACATCCGTGCGTCGGCCGGCATCGCGGCCGCAATCAGGTCTCCGTCGAGCTGACCGGGGCCAGACTCACTCACCGGGTTCGCCAGGTCACCCAATCGCGACAGTTCTTCCGTTGTCCGGGAGATGGCTGGCAGACGCGACATCGGCGACATTCCAAACGCATCGCGCACATGTAGTCCGTTCACGAGCCAGACGGCTTCTTGCAGCTGCAGCGGCCTCACGGTCCCGGGAAGAACGCGTCCGTAATCGGTCAGTTCTGCGAGAATCTGTCGCCGCAAACCGAGCCGCCAGTTCCCGGCCATCCGCATCTGCTGCTGCCGCAGTTCATAGGTGGCATTGTCGCGGCCTTCTGCAAAGAACTGCTCACCATCCCGCATGCGGAACCGTCGTTTCACACCGAACCGGTCGCGATCAGCATCGCTCTCCAGCACCAACAGGGACGTATACGGCGTGATGATGTGAAACTCTTCGGACAGCGCGATGATCTCATCCTGGATCTGCTGCGAAGATCCCTGCATCAGAAGTTCTTCCAGACGGGCCCGTGCCCACAACCGCGGGATGAACGAGTTCCCCGACTCCGCATCGGCCAGCGCCACCGTCGCCGCATACCGCACCGGCTTCCCCTCCCGCGTCGCGTGAACGACCACCTCCCCCTGCTGGTGCGTCCCCTCCGGCAGATACCTCCCCACCAGAATCTGCTGCGTTCCCGCTGCGATATTTGGTAACCGGTTCGGGTACATGGCCGCAGTCCGCAGTCCACGAATTTCGACCCGGACGTCCTTCAGCCCCGGCTGCGCGATCTCGTTGAGCAGTTCAAATGCGGTCTCCTGCGGAGTCGTTTCGCCACTTACCTGGCGGACCGAGCCGCTCCCGAGACCCGCAATGCCGTTCAGCACGACCGATTCAAACGCGGATCCCACACTCACCGTATGAAAGGTCGGCAGGCCACTCGCCCCCCGCTGCCCCTCGGCCCCCCGTTCCTTCACCAGCCGCCGCAGCCGGGTCACGAATGCCGACGGATCTGCCGATCGCGTCGACACAATGCCGTCGCCGACATAAATCACATGCGTTGTCTCGCCCGCCTTCTTCAGCACCTCGGCGAACGCCTGATCGAGATCGGTCCAGCCGAGCGAGACCCGCTCACTCAAGAACGTCTCGAGGGTCTCCCTGTTCTCGGGAGTCGGAGCCACAAAGTCCTCGAACCCCCACACCGTTTCCGCATCACACACCGCCACATTCACGCGATCTTCGTCCCCCAGCGACGCCAGCACGGTCGACACAAAATTCGCCTGTGCCTTTCGCATCGCCGAATCCATCGAGCCGGACGTATCGCAGAGCAGCAGAACTTCCAGCGGCTTTCCGTCGGGAATCAGCTCCCGGCGCCAGTCGCCCCCACCACCCGGAGGCATCAGTTGCAACAGGAAGTAGCCATCCTCCCCGCGACGATGCGGAATCAGGACCACATCGTTCTCCCGGTGATCGACCTCGCAAACCACCTCGAAGTCCTTCTCCGGCGTGTACTCCTGCCGCGAGAACTCCAGTTGCGCCGAATGTCGCGTCAGTTGAGTGCGGACATCGTGAGTCGGCGAGTCGACGGCCGCCAGCGGCACCGCCGAGTTGACCAGCACCCGGAGATTCAGTTCCCGCAGCGGAGTCGACTGCAGCATCTCGCTCCGCAGCCCGTAGTTGTACCGAAAACGGTTCCCCTGCAACGGAAGCACCTGCGTGTAGACGATCTTCACCCGCTTCTCGGAGTGCGCTTCAATCGGGAACACACGGGCCTTGAAAATGTTCCCTCCCGTCCACTCCAGCAGACCGGGGTCCCTCTTCTCCCGCAGGATGGTCTCGTAGATCTCCCGTGCCCGCTGCTTCTCGACAATATCCGCCTCGATCAGTTCCCCCCCGATCCACATCCCGAACCCGCTGATCGACGCATCCTGAGGCAATGGAAAATGAAACGTTCCCTCCATTCGCGAGTCAGTGTGATTGACGAACGTCTCCTCGATCGTCGTCCGTGCAATCTGGTCGCGAATCTCGACCGTGACGTGATGTTCACCCACGGTCAGCGGCACAGTCCGACCGTCGATATTCACGATCAGCGAACCGATCGAATCGTTGGCAGACGTCCCTTCGTAGTACTGCAGCCACGTCGGACTGATCTGCAGTTCCGCCAGCTTTCCCCCCGGTGGCATCCGCAGCACCGTATTCCCCGGCGCCTCGTATCGCGTCACCGTTCTCTCAGCCATCAACTCGAATGCACCCTCCGTCTGCGTCGTCCGCCGCAACTGCACTTCCCCATAGTGCAATGTCGCTGAAGAACTCGACGTGATCTCAATCAGCGTTCCCGGCCCCACGATCACGCTCTGCCCCGATGTCAGGTCGACCGTTGCGGCATTCGCGCCGCGCACATCCGTACGGATCCAGTCGCCCGGCTGCACGAGCAGTTGTCGGCAGACCGGGGTCCACCGCCGCCCGCCCACCGCTCGCAGGACCACCGTCCCCTGCAGATCACTCACCTTGCCGACGCGATCGCTCTCTGCCAGCCTCACCGGCACCCGGAACTTTGCATCATCCACTGGCGGATTCACCGCCAGAAGACGCAATTCGGCAACAGGTCGACTGTCCCGCCGTGACATCGCCGGGTGCGCCGTCACTCCCAGAAGCTGACGTGTCGTCCGGTCGACGTAGGCCTGCACCCGCAGCCGTCCCTCGTCGGTCGAGACCGTCCGCCGATACACCAGAGCCGGACGGTCGAGATACGTTCCGACATCGCTCGGTCGCGATTTCAACAGGGCAGCCCGGTCCTGCGGATCGATGTCCAGCAGAGCCAGCAGGTCAATGGCTCCATCCTCCCCCAGCCACGGATTCTGCTGCACACGCGCATCACCCGCCGTCTCGTCGACCTCCCACAACGTCCCGCCGCGGGCAACGCGATAGCTCGTCGCGGACTCTTCCCAGCGAACCGCATCAGCTGGCCGGACCCACACATCAACGTCGTCTCCCGCCCGCGCCAACCGCAGCTGCAGAGTCTCGGCCTCACGAAGATCCGCGAGAACATCGCCGAACACCGCATCACGTCCCGACGTCTCCGTCGTCGACGCAAACCAGACAACGCCCAGAACCGCAAGC
>CAZUXX010000183.1:0-7006 GCA_964624215.1 uncultured Planctomycetaceae bacterium | reverse complement strand
GATTGCGGCACCCTGCCACACGCACCTGGCTCGCGTCTCGTCGACGGGAGTTGTCCTCGTCCCCCGCGAGGCCACTCTCACGGGTGAGTGGCCGGATCCCGGTTGACAGTCCGGCGGGGTTTGGAGAGAGTCCGGGCGCAAATTGCCATCATTTTCAGATGCCATCGTTCGTTTGTCGGGAGAGGTTGCATGAGTCTGGAGGGTCGAGTCGCGTTGGTCACTGGAGGCAGCCGCGGGATCGGCCGTGCCATCGTCGAGCGTCTGGCGAAGGAGGGGGCCAAGGTCGCCTTCATGTACCGCTCGAGCGCTGACACCGCCAACGAACTGGTCAAACAGCTGGAATCCGCCGGTACCGAAGCCGCTGCCTGGCAGGGTGACGCGTCCAGTAAAGACGACGCAGACCGCATCGTCGGCGAGATTCTGGACAAGTGGGGCAAACTGGAAATCCTGGTGAACAACGCCGGGATCACAAAAGATGGACTGCTCGCCACAATGGACTCGGATGCGTGGCGGTCCGTGATCGATACCAATCTCACAAGTGTCTACAACTTTTGTCAGGCCGCCATGCGGCCGATGATGGGACAACGCTTCGGCCGCATCATCAACATGTCCAGCGTTGCGGCCGAGTTCGGTAACCAGGGACAGGTGAACTACGCAGCCAGCAAGGGAGGAATTCAGGGACTGACCCGCTGCCTGGCGACCGAAGTCGGCCGGCGAGGCATTACCGTCAATGCAATCGCTCCCGGATTTATCGAAACCGACATGACCAACGCCGTCAGGCAGGTCGCCGGCGCCAAATTCGACGAAGTGAAAAAGGGGATCGCGCTGCGGCGGCTGGGCCAGCCGGACGATATCGCCGGAGCCGTGGCATTCCTCTCAGGAGACGATGCCGCCTACATCACCGGTCACATCCTGACCGTTGATGGCGGGCTGACCCTGGGGGGCTTCTGACGCGTCAGTCGCCGCGAACAGCAACTGAAAACAACTGGTCTCCCGTCCGTCCCGAGAGCGTGTCTGCGTGGGTCGTGACCACTCTCGTTCAAACGACAGGCGGGGTTTGGGAAAAGTGCTGCCGAACTCACTCACCGAATCCGGCAGCACGTGCAAATCAGGTCAGGTGAGAACCTCGTGGAGAATTGTAGCGATGCCAACATCTCAGGAGATTTTCGAGAAGGTCCAGGAGACCCTCGTCGATGCGCTGGGTGTCGACAATGACGAAGTGACCGAAGAAGCGACGCTCATCGGCGACCTCGGAGCCGAGTCGATCGACTTTCTCGACATCGTGTTCCGCCTCGAGAAGAACTTCGACATCAAGATCCCCCGGGGCGAACTGTTCCCCGAAAACATCACCTCTGCCGAGTCCGGCTTCGTCAGCGACGGGGTCGTCACCGAAGCCGGCATCGCCGAACTCCGCAGCAGGATGCCGCACGCCGACATCGACTCCTTCGCCGAGGATCCGAAGGTCGAGAACATCCAGGAACTGTTCACGGTGGGAATGGTCTGCCGCTTTCTGGAATCGAAACTCAACAACGGCTGAGCAACCGAAGACGGGACCAGTCCCTCTTCCGCCACGGTCAGCCGTGGCGGAAGCCGCGGGCCGCTTCAACTGGCGACTGGTCGCGTCGACTGCTGCGCACAACGACCGCGGCAGCCGGCCCTCAGCGGCACAAGCCCTCGCGACCCTCGACGAGTCCCTTGCCCTCGTGATTGTTCCGGCTGCTGCCGTAAACTCACGAGCGGCCAACGCATTCCGATACCTGTCAGTCTTCACTCGCCATGCGCTGGTTCTGGATCGACCGCTTCATCGAATTCAACAGCGGACGGTCCGCCACCGCCGTGAAGAATGTCACGCTGGCAGAGGAACATCTGCACGATCACTACCCCGGCTTCCCCGTGATGCCGGGCTCGCTGATCATCGAGGGAATGGCCCAGACCGGCGGACTCCTGCTCGGAGAAGTCAACAACTTCGAACACCTCGTCATTCTCGCCAAGATCCCCAAAGTGGTGTTTCACAGTTGGGCCACCCCCGGGGATACGCTGCACTACAAGGCTGACCTGCTCGACGCCCGCGAAGAAGGGGGCACCGTCAGCGTGACCGCAACCTGCGGAGACCGCCTCGTCGCCGAAGCCGAGATCATGTTCGCGCACGTCGACCAGATGGATGCCGACATTCCCGCCTCGGCCGATCAGAAGAACTTCGTGTTCGAAATGGGCCTGATGAGCATTCTCGACGTCGGCAAGGCCGGCACCGGAGAGAACGTCGCCCCCTGACCGGCACCCCTGCATCTCCTGCAGACCGTCTCGACAGCCTGACTCTTGCCTGACGTGGAGCCAATGGTCACGAACCTGCGGTTCCCGAACCTGCGGTTCACGATCCGGCAGGGGAGGCCCGGATCAGGCCGGATTCAAAGATCTCCGGATCCTGCTGCCGCAAGGTCGCCAGGTGCTCGGCAGCCCGTCGAATCGACTGCTGGTCTCCCTCCGATCGTCCCTCCGGCGGAAGCTCACTGATGATCTGGTAGTACGTCACAACTGCCGTCTGGAACCCGCGGTGATCGTAACCCGGCTGGTTGTACTTCTCGATCAGCGTGTCGACGATCGCCAGATCGTCCCACCGGGTCAGGTCCGTCAGAGCGAACTCGGCCAGTTGCGGATCGTCCAGCAGTCTCCGCATCGAGGCCCGCAGATTCTCGCGGGAGATGTCAAATGGCCCGTACTCATACAGAAACCGCACAGCCTGTTGCAGCACGAACGCCTCGTTGGGGGGAGCATCCGGACCAAATGCATACTCCTGCAGCTTCGCCAGCCCCTCTTCCCCCGTCAGCATCATGTAGCCGGCCATGATCCCTTCGGTCCCGATCCGGAACTCATCGGTCGGCTCGGTGATGATGTCGTAGAGCACCTGCGCATCCTGACGCGTGCCACACAATCCCAGCAGCATCCCGTAGAACGCCACCCGCTGCGATCGCTCGTAGGTCGCATCCCGGTTGATGATCCAGTCCAGCAGCTGCTTGCGATCCAGCCGGTCCGCCAGAGGCTCAACCATCGAGTAGGCCGCGTTCGAGAACTCGCTGTAGGCATCCTGGGCAATCAGTTCATCCGGATGTTCGAGATACCCGACATAAAACGGCAGCCGGTCTCCCAGCGGGATCGTTCCCGAAGGACGCTGCGACGCGTATTCGAGCAACGTCTGCGAGGCAATTCGCAGCGGAGACCACTGCAGGACTTCCCCCTCCCGCAAGTGCCCCAGCAGCAGCAGACTCTCTCCCGGATTTGCGAAATAGAACGTCGGCAGGTCCAGCAGTTGCCCGTTGGCAAACTCCGACGGTTCCTCCTTGAGCTGATGGGTCACCTGCACACGGGTCGAACCCGGCTCCCCCTGCCGCACATCCCCCGGTCGCCCGCTGAGCCACTTGACCCCCAGCGCCACGTGGGCCTGGGCAAGTTCTTCAGACAGCGGGATCGACGGCGTACAGAACGGGCACGCACGCGTCGGAATCGCCATTCCCAAACAGGCGATCGCGACCGCGAGGGTCGAAACGAGGACGCTGCGAAACACTCCCTGCACGGCACTCTCCTGCGTCGTCAATGCGGATCACTCCCCCTATTATTCGAGTCCTGGCGAACATGCCAGTCGAATTTTCACGGCCGTAAGTCAGTTCGGGCGCGTCGCTCCCTCCGGGAGAACCCCTTGCTGCGACTCACAACAACGAACCGCCGGCAAACGGACCCCGGCCGATCGGCCTCCCACCATTCTCCCCCGCGCGGCAAAGCCGACGATGATTTCCGAGTTCACCCTGCGGTTGATTTGCGGACTCTCGATCACCTGGTGCCTGCTTCCCGTCCCGCTGGTCACCTCGGGGTTCTTCCGCATTCAGCTGCTGGCCGCGCTCGGGCTGAGTATCCTGGCGTGGATGGCACTCGACGACGACATCGTCCACCCCGCCATCCAATCCATCGGCATCCTCGCAGCCGCCGCGATCTGCTTCGTCGGCTCCGTCCTGTGGACCCTCGAACGTCGCCAGGGAGGCATGATCTGCTGCGGACTCGTCACGCTGCTCGTCTGGGGACTGCTCATTGTGCGGAACATCAGTGCCTCTGGGGAGGCCCCCGCCTGGCTGGGAGTCCTCAATGCAGCCGCCTCCGGCTGGCTGATCGGCGGCTTCACCGGGACAATGCTCCTGGGACACTGGTATCTCACCGCCTCGGCCATGTCCCTGGCACCCTTCCAGAGAGCCATCCGCCTCACGTTCGTTTCAGCAGTGGTGCGGCTCGCCGGCGTCGCTTTGGGCATTGCCCTGTCCGGGACGGCCATCCGCTCTTCGCTGTGGCACGACCTGACCGTCTGGACAGTCCTCCGCTCAGTCGCCGGTCTGATCGCCCCGCTGGTGCTCGCCCCCTTGGCGCTGCAGACCCTCCGCTACCGCAATACACAATCTGCCACCGGGGTCCTGTTCGCAGCAGTCGTGCTGGTTTTCATCGGCGAGGCGACCGCCCTGTTGCTGACCCGCGATCTCCACTGGCCCTTCTGAGGAGTGCGGTCTGATGATGCCTCCCGCTCCGGCAGACACCGTCGCCGCACGCACCGGTCCGGCCACTCCGCGGCCTCTGCCAGCAGTGCGCATCGGGGACATCGAACTCGAGTCCCCGTTTGCTCAGGCGGCCCTCAGCGGATACAGCGACTGGCCAATGCGCGCCGTGGCACGCCGCTACGGAGCCTCCTACACCGTGCACGAAGTGATGATCGAACGCTTCGTGCAGCAGGTCCGGGGAACCGGCGCAACCGCCCATCACTTCCGGGTGACCGACGACGACCATCCGGTCGGCGGACAACTGATGGGAAGCACGCCGGAAAACTTCCCACCCGCAGCGCAGCGACTCGCCGGAGCCGGGTTCGATGTCATCGACATCAACTTCGGCTGCCCGGTGAAGTCGGCGATCGGAGGCTGCCGCGGGGGTTACCACCTCAGCCAGCCGGCAGTCGCCATCGAAATCGTCCGCCGCGTCCGCGACGCCGTTCCCGAATCGATCCCGGTGACCGTCAAGATGCGCCGCGGCATCGACGACTCCAGCGAAAGCCGGGACCGCTTCTTCACGATTCTCGAAGGAGCGTTCGACGCCGGCGCCGCCGCAATCACCGTGCATGGACGCACCGTCGAGCAGAAATATGTCGGCCCCAGCCAGTGGTCCTTCCTCCGCGAGGTCAGGCAGTTTGCCGGAGATCGAACGATCCTCGGCAGTGGAGATCTGTTCACCGCCGCCGATTGCCTGCGAATGCTGGAGCAAACCGGAGTCGACGGCGTCAGCATCGCCCGGGGAGCCATCGGCAATCCCTGGATCTTCCGCCACTGCCAGCAACTCGCTGCCGGGGCTGCCGCGATCACCCCTCCGGACGTCCACGAGCAACGGGAGGCCCTCCTGCTGCATGCCCGGTTCGCCCGGGAGGTCCTGCACAACCGCTGCTTCTCCTCGCTCAGAAAGATCTCCATCAAGTACGCCCGCAATCACCCGCAGCACACCAGCGTTCGTAATGCCTTCGCGACCGCGAGATCCCTCGAGCAGTGGGAGGCCGTGATCGCGAACTGGTACGCCCGCAACGCACCGGGGCGTTTTCCCGACACTGCCGAGTGACCGCCGCCTCCGCAGCAACCAAAGACATTCCCCTTGCACTCCCCGGAATGTCTGGACTACAAGCGACTGCGTCTGGGATGGAACTCGGACTGACCACTTTCACCGGTCGATGACGCGTGCAGGGAAGCCGCAGATGCCCTCGTTGACTCCGTCTTCACCAGGCGATCCCCGGCTGCCTGTGTCTGTCGGACGGATCGAAGATTTCGCTCGCGATCCCGTGGGAATCATGCGGGGCCTGTGGGCCCGTCACGGAGAAGTCGCCGCCCTCCAGGAAGACACGCAACGCCTGTACTTCGTCTTCGGACCGACCTACACCAGGCAGGTTCTCAGCGACGCTGCCACCTTTCACGCCGTCTTCTTCGCCATTCGCGGGCCACGGAAGTCCGCCCAGCGAAGGGTCACCTCCGGCCTGCTCAGCATGAACGGAGAGACGCACCGGCGGCATCGCCGCATGGTCATGGAACCGTTCCAGAAGAAGGCGATCGGTGCTTACGTCGAGACCATCGACCAGATCGCAGACGAGATGCTCGCCGATTGGCAGCCCGGGCAGGTCCGCGACATCAACGACGACATGACGCGGTACATGCTGCGTCTGACCAGCTGCATCCTGTTCGGCCTCGATCAGGCAGATCTTGCCGATCGAATTGGCCGCCTCACAGAACGCTGGGTCGAACTGAACCACCGCATCGGCCCCGCGGCTCTCACCCCCAACCCGATGCTCACCGCCCAGTACGACGACCTGCTGGAGGCCGCCGAGGAACTCGAGGCGTCGATCAAGGAGATGATCGCCATCCGCCGTTCCGGAAAGCTGGGCTACGACGTCCTCTCACTGCTTCTGCGTGCCCACGACACCGACGGCAGCCTCACTGACGAACAGCTGATCGGCCACATCGCCCTGTTGTTCGGCGCTGCCCACCTCACCTCGGCCCACACACTCACCTGGACGTTGCTGCTGCTTTCCCAGCACCCCCAGGTCATGGCCGACCTCCACGAAGAACTCACCCGCGCCCGCGACAACGCACCACTCGCCATCCGGGCAGCCAGTGGCTGCCCGTTCGCTCACCGCAGCGAACCCGCTCCGCACGCCTCCGCCCCCGCCTCCTTCGACGATCTCCCCGTCCTCGACCGGGTTCTCAAGGAGAGCATGCGCGTGCTCCCGGCCTCCGCGTACTCGCAGCGCATGGTCGCGCAACCGGTACAGCTGGGCCCGTTCCGTCTCTCACACGGGTCGATGGTGATCTTCAGCCAGTTTCTGACGCATCACCTCCCGAACCTGTACGAGCAGCCCGAGCGATTCCTTCCCGAACGCTGGGAGTCCATCTCGCCGTCACCCTACGCCTATCTGCCCTTTGGCGCCGGACCGCGGATGTGCATC
>CAZUXX010000182.1:5540-7012 GCA_964624215.1 uncultured Planctomycetaceae bacterium | reverse complement strand
AGGCCGCTCAAAAACGCTCCCAACAGCAGCAAAGGCACCTGCCGCCCTGTCCCCGGCTGGATCGACTCCATCACCAGAAACGCAATCAAAATCCCCGGCAGGGCCGCATGCCCGATCACATCCCCCACCAGTGCCCGCCGGCGAAGGACCATGAACACTCCGATCACACCGGCCGTCAGTCCCAGAATCGCAGTCGCCAGCAGAGGAACCCACGTATTGTAGTCCTGAAACGTCACCAGCCGCCGCAGCCGGTCCTCGAAGTCCGACTGCGCCACCACCGGCTGAGCAGCGGCATACACCGGACTCCCCGCCAGCACGGCACTCAGGACAGCAAGCATCAGCAATCGGCGGCAGGACATGACGCAATCATCCGGCTCGACGCGCACCGGCACAAACGTCTCGAAACAGCCGGTGACAATTCCGCCCGGCATCAAAGTCTATCGCAGCGGAACCGGCTCGACGTAGCGGCTGTCCCCCGAAGAAACCGGAGGCTCGTAGCGGATCGGAACACACACCGTGAACGTGCTCCCCTTCCCGAATTCACTCTCAAGTAGGACCTCCCCCCCCAAAAGCTTCGTCAGCTCCTTGACGATCGACAGGCCCAGACCGGTCCCTTCGTACTCCCGCGTGAGCGTCTCTTCCGAACCGGGCACCCCGCGGCCCTGCCGGAACTTCTCGAAAATGCGGGCTTGGTCATCCAGCGGGATGCCAATCCCCGTATCCGCCACGATCAGCTGCAACGTCTTCTTGTCATCGCAAACCGCCTGCAGACGCACACGCCCCCCCTCGGGAGTGAACTTGATGGCGTTCGACAGCAGGTTGTAAAGGATCTGCTGCAGCTTGCCGATGTCCTGCACCGCCTCTTCCGCCGACGGCTCGACATGCCAGTCGAGAACGATGTTCTTCTTCTCCGCCAAAGGCAACATGCCACTCGCCAGCCGCTCGACCAGATCGGCGACCGAAAACTCGGTCACCGCCACATCCATCTTCCCCGCCTCGATCTTGGCCAGATCGAGAATGTCGTTAATCAGCGTGAGCAGATTGCGGCCCGACGTCTCGATATTCCTGACGTACTTCTGCTGCCGCTCGTTCAGATTGGGCGAGTTCACCAGCAGATCGCTGAACCCCAGAATGCTGTTCAGCGGAGTCCGCAATTCATGGCTCATCGTCGCAAGAAAATCGCTCTTGAGCTTGTTCATCTCGTGCAGGCTGAGGTTCGCCCGCGCCAGCTCATCCACCTTCGCATCCAGACTGCTGTTCACCTGACGCAGCTCATCCTGCACCGTCACCAGGTGCCGCAGCATCCGGTTGAAGGCGTGGCTCAGTTCTTCAAACTCATCCCCGGTATGGATATCCGCCCGCTGGTCCATATCCCCCTGCGCAACCGAATCGCTGACATCCTTCAGATGCAGGACCGGCTTGACGATCACATAGCGGACAATCGCATACGCCCCCAGCATCGCCAGAAAGCA
>CAZUXX010000182.1:0-5530 GCA_964624215.1 uncultured Planctomycetaceae bacterium | reverse complement strand
ATTGCCATCGCAATCAGGATCGCGTTGTTCTTCGCAATCTCGCGTTCGGTCTCCTGCAGCGGGAACGTGATCTTCGCCACCCCCAGCATGTCACCAAGCTGCACGTTCGGCGTCTGCCGCCGGTGGCAGTCGACACACTGCTGCTGTGACGCCACAATCGCACGGAAGTAAACATACAACCCTTCTTCCGCATCCTCGTCAAACAGGGAGGGCGGATTGGAAATCCGCTCTTCGATCGACAGCTTCTCGACCGCCGCTGCCAGCTGGTTGCGGGCCTCTTCCTCCGAAAGATCGCTGGTGCTGTTCTCCGGATTGTTCGGGTCATACTCCGTCGCGATAAACTTCCACGAACGCTCCCGAAGCTGCTCCGGCTTGAACGCCGACGCCAGCCGGATAATCCCCTTGTCATCCAGCGCCGGCACCGGGCGCTCGCCCGCTTCCTCACCCGCGGCCCCTCCACTCTGCTGCTGTTGAGAAAGGGACGTCCAGTGCGTCGTCTGCAAATTGGCCGTAATCAGCAGATCAGCCCGTTTGCTGTACTGTTCGCGAACAACCCCCAGATTCAGACGCGCATAGAAATAGAAACTGCCGGTAATCAGCAGCAACAGACTCGTCCCGAACAGGAAGAGAAACTTCCGTTCAAGACTCGTTTCTCCGAGGACGCGCTTGAGCGACCGGTACGACATGAACTCCACCACAGACGACCTGGCGGAATTCCGCCGGACCCCGCATCGTCTCCGACGTGGCGTCGGGTGCAGGGCGGGAGTATGATTTCCTGATTCTCATTGTACCGCAACACCTGATCGTCCCATGCGTTGGGAGCAACAGGTCCAGTATGCGTCCCAGACGGATATCGGCCTGCGACGTCGGAACAACGAAGACGCGTTCGCCGCTCGAGTCTGTGTGGACGAAGAGGAGTGGAGAAGCCGCGGGCACTTCTTCCTTGTCGCCGACGGGATGGGAGGGCACGCCGTCGGCGAACTCGCCAGCAAAATCGCCGCCGAAACCGTCCCCCACAGCTTCTTCAAACTCCCCGCAACCGATCCCGGAACACTCCTCCGCGATGCGGTCATCGCCGCCAACGACGCCATCCACCGCCGCGGTTCCACCAACCGCGACTTCCAGCGGATGGGAACCACCTGCACGGCCATCGCACTCACCCACAAGGGACTGTTCCTCGCCCACGTCGGTGACAGCCGCGCCTACCGCATCCGCCGCGACCGCATCGATCAGTTAAGCTTCGACCACAGCCTCGTGTGGGAACTGCAGCGCAAGCACCCCGAAGCTGCAGAACACATGGATCTCGCCAGCCACAAGAACGTCATCACACGTTCGCTCGGGCCAGAGCCAACCATCGAAGTCGACCTCGAAGGCCCGTACCCGATCTTCCCCGGCGACATCTATGTCCTCTGCAGCGACGGCTTGAGTGGCCAGCTGACCGACGAAGAAATCGGCGGCATCGCACGCGAACTCAGCCCCACCCAGGCCTGCCGGCTGATGGTGCACCTGGCAAACCTCCGCGGCGGGGCCGACAACTGCACCGTCCAGGTGATCCGGATCGGCGAACTCCCAGCCAATGTCGCACCAGCCATCGAAGAACCCCCCAAACCCGAAGACGGTCTCGGCTGGGGCTGGCTCCTCGCCTTCTCGCTGGGAGTCCTCCTGATCGTCAGCGGACTGCTCCTGATCGTCACAGAACGTCAGTCCATCGGCATCTCGGTCACCGCGGCCGGCGCTCTCGCCCTGCAGATCATGTTCTGGATGTACCTCCGCCGCCCCCAACGACTCCAGAATTCGACCGACGCCTCCGACTCATCACGCACCAACTACTGGCGTCCCTACCGCACCGCCGTCGTCAAACCCTCACGCAGCCTCTACTCCGAACTCATCACCCTCGAAAGCGAAGTCCAGCGCGCCGCAGAGGAAGAGAACTGGTCCGTCGACTGGGACGCCTATCGTCAGGCCATCACGGCCGGCAGGCAGGCTGCCGAGCAGAATCGGTTCGCCAAGGCGGTTCGCGACGTCGCCCGCGCCATCGACATCCTGATGACCGATTCACCTCGCGACAGCGGAGGCGACACCCGCACGGGCGGCGCCCCCTCGTCGCCACGCTCGTCAGCCACCCAGCGTTGAGCCATCATGGACGCACCACAGGCTCCCTGTGCGCCCGTTCAACTCACACGCCCCAGTCGAAACATCTCACCGCATCGGATGAATATCTCGAACTCCACTCGCACGCGATGGTTGGTCTGGCTGGGAGGCCTGCTGACCCTGCTGTCCGGCGGGGGAACGGCCTTCTCCGCAGAACCCGTAACCGACGCACCACTCCCCCCCGAAGAGGCCGCCGCACGCATGCGGGTCCCCGACGGATTCAAGGTCACCCTCTTCGCCGGCGAGCCGCACGTCCGCCAGCCGATCGGCTTCTGCTTTGACGACCGCGGACGTCTCTGGGTCGCCGAGGCATACAGCTACCCCGATCACCGCAACGAAGGCGGCCGCGACCGCATCCTCATCTTCGAGGACTCCGACAAAGATGGCCGCTTCGACAAACGCACCGTGTTCTACGAGGGACTGAATTACGTCACCGGCATCGAAGTCGGCTTCGGCGGGGCATGGGTGATGTCGCCCCCCTGGTTCCTCTTCATCCCGGATGCCAACGGCGACGACATTCCCGATGGACCACCCGAAGTCCTCCTCGATGGCTTCGGAAACCACGCCAACTCACACAACCTCGCCAACGGCTTCGCCTGGGGTCCCGACGGCTGGCTGTACGGCACCCACGGTCGAACCAACTGGTCGATGGTCGGGCCCCCGGGAGCTCCTCCCGACCGCCGCGTCCGATTCGATGGAGGCGTCTACCGCTATCACCCCATCGAGCACGTCTGGGAACCGGTCGCCGACGGAACAACAAACCCCTGGGGAATCGACTGGAACGATGTCGGCGAAGCCTTCGTCTGCAATTGCGTCAATCCCCACCTGTTCCACGTTATTCCCGGTGCCCATTACGAACCGTGGCGCAATCGGGAGTCGAGCCGCTACGCCTACCAGCGGATCGACACAATCGCCGATCACCTGCACTTTGTCGGTACGGACAACGTCCGCGACGGGCTCGGCTCCGAAGCCGAAGACGCCGCCGGAGGAGGCCACGCACACTCCGGCACAATGATCTACCTCGGTGACAACTGGCCCGAGGAGTACCGTGATCACGTCTACATGAACAACATCCACGGCAAGCGGATCAATCACGATCTGCTCCGCCCTCACAAGTCAGGATACATCGCCTCTCACGCACCCGATGTCGTGCGCAGCACCGACCCCTGGTTCGTGGGAGTCAACCTCACCTACGGTCCCGACGGAGCCGTCTACCTCAGCGACTGGTCCGACACCGGCGAGTGCCACTCGGTACGCAATACCCGCCGCGAAACGGGACGACTGTTCCGCATCAGCTATAGCGATCCACCCCCGCAGGAAGTCGACGTCGCCTCAGAGAGCACCGACCGGCTGGTCGACCTGCAGACCCATCGCAATGACTGGTGGGTGCGACATGCCCGCCGCAACCTCCAGGAACGGTACGCCCGCGGCGACGATCTTTCCGCCGCACACCAGAACCTGCGCACAATGTTCGAAACGTCAGACAGCACCAGCCGCAGGCTGCGAGCCCTCTGGAGCCTCGCCGTCAGTGGTGGAGCGACTCCCCCGTGGCTGATCTCCCTTCTCGACGACAACGACGAATACGTGCGGGGCTGGGCGATCCGCCTGCTTGCAGAACACTTCCACGCCCGCCCCCGTGTGCACGCACGCGCGGCCACAACCACAACGGCCACACACGGCAACATCCGACAAGCGGCATCACCCCCGTCCTCGCAGGAACTCCTCAGCCGATTCGAAAAACTCGCCGCCTCAGATCCCTCCCCGCACGTGCGACTCGTGCTGGCCAGCACGCTCCAGCGGCTTCCCCCCGCACACCGCTGGAACATCGCACGACGACTGGCAGCGCACGATGAGGACGCCGACGACCCCAACCTGCCTTTGATGATCTGGTACGGCATCGAGCCGCTCGTCCACGAAGATGCCACCCGGTTCATCAGCCTGACCGGAGACGTTCACATCCCGCAGATCGTCAGGTTCATAGCCCGCCGCGTCCTCGACGCCGGTGTTCTACACGGGACCGAGCAGTTGTCCGCCAGACTCATCGGCGAGTCCCGTCCTGAATTCCAGTTGGCCCTCCTGACCGGCATCCTCGAAGGGGCAGCTGGCCAGCGCTCGATCGATCAACCTCCGTCGTGGCAGGCGGCGTTCACCCGTCTGCAGGCCTCCGGCAACCCCCCGGTGCAGGAAGCAGCCATCCAGCTCGCGCTGCTGTTCAACGATCCCGCCGCAATCGACCTGCTCCTCACCCGCTGCAACGACCGCAGTCTCGACGAGGCTCAACGAAACGCGGCCATGCAGGCCCTCATCGCCCGGCGTCAGGCTGGCTTCGACACAGTCCTCATCGCGCTGCTCGACGACTCCGCCGTCCTCGCCTGCGCATTACGCGGACTGGCGGAATACGACCATCCCGACACACCCGATGCCATCCTCGAACGCTACCAGCAACTCGACCCGGAGCAGCGACAGGATGCCCTGCAGACACTCGCCTCCCGAAATTCCTGGGCCTCAAAACTGCTCGATGCCATCGATCGGCAGCTCATCCCCAAACGCGATGTCACCGCCTTCACCGCCAGACAGATTGTCAGTCTGGGAGACGATCAACTCACCCAAAGACTTGAACAGGCATGGGGACGCGTCCGGGAATCGCCCGCCGACCGGCTGCGACAAATGGAATCCCTGAAAACCAGACTGACAGATTCCGCACTCGCCAATGCCGATCCCGCCGCCGGGCGAGCCGTCTTCGAAAAGCAGTGTGCCACCTGTCACAAACTGTTCGGCACCGGCGAATCGATCGGACCCGACCTCACCGGCAGCCAGCGGATGAATCTCGACTACCTCCTGCAGAATCTCGTCGACCCGAGTGCCTCCGTCGCACGCGACTACCAGATGCAGGTCATCGTCACTGACTCCGGCCGCGTGCTCACCGGGCTGGTGCTGGCCGAAACCGATCAGTCGCTCACACTCGCCACCGTCAACGAGAAAGTGATCGTTCCCAGGCAGGAGATCGAGTCCCGAACACCCTCCGACGTCTCCATGATGCCCGACGGACTCCTGCGACAACTGTCGGAAGTCGACCTGAGAAACCTGATCCGTTACCTGCAAAGCCCCACTCAGGTCCCGCTGCCCGCACACCCGGACGGGCAGACCCCGTAACCGTCCACCGGTCGTCCGTTCAGGCCCACACGCCACCACCACAAATCCTCCCCGGCAGAATCCAGAGAGTCACGATTTCGAGAGAACCAATGTCGTCCAGCCCCCGGAACCCGTTTCACCCCCAGGTGATCCGGGATGCAGTCAGCCATCTCCAGAGAAACGATCGCATCCTGTCCGAAGTCATCGACGCCGTCGGTCCCTTTCAGCTCAAAAGGCAGACCCGCCG
>CAZUXX010000181.1:0-7023 GCA_964624215.1 uncultured Planctomycetaceae bacterium | reverse complement strand
AGCATGAGGAGCATGATGGCGGAGTACCCGACCATGCGGCCGAGCACGACTTCGCTCCGGCGGGTCGGTTTGGTGACGACGGTGTGCAGGGAGCGGTCCTTGATGTCGGCGGGGAGCCCCCAGCACGAGAGGAGGACCGCCACCGGGATCAGCAGCCATTTGACGGCGGTCATCACGAAGACGATGTGCCGCTTCGCCGCTGTTTCGGGGGCCGACTCACTGACGATGAACCAGTGAGCGAACATGAACAGGACGATGAAGACGGCTCCGACCCAGAGCGTTTTGCGTCGGACCGATTCGTCGAAGGTGAGGCGTGCGATCGCTCCGACACGTCGCAACGACATGGTGAACAGATCCCGCAGACCGCGGAACAGCATTTCGGCGACCATGCCGGGGCCTTTGAACCCGGCGACGAGCACCGACACCATCACGCCCACGAACAGGCAGATGGCAGCGAAGACCAGGACGACGAGGGCCCAGGAGCCCAGAGCCGCCCAGAACTCGATACCTTGACGATCAAAATCCATCGGAGTTCACCGCAACGTCTTGTGAGCCGGACCCAGGAACAGGCACGAGGTGTGATCAGTTCGCCGACGGCTGTGGGCCGGGCGAAGACTGTGACGTGAACTCGGGAACATAGCGGTGCCCGGGCCGCTCGCGGCTTTCTGCGACTGTTTTGAGGAAAAGTTCTTCCAGCGTTGCCGTCGGGTGAGTGACCTCCTTGAGGTCCAGGCCATGCTTTTCGAGAGCGGCCTTGACGTCGGCGAGGGCCTCGTCACTGAGCCGCGAGGTCCGCAGGAGGGTCTCGTCGCGGGACTCGAGGAGTTCGTGGACGTTGCCGAGCACCTTGAGTTCGCCTCCATAGAGGATGGCGATTCGATCGCAGACATCCTGGACATCGGCCAGGAGGTGACTGCTCATGACGACCGTCTTGCCTTCGGCCTTGAGGCTGAGGATCAGGTCCTTCATGTCGCGGGTTCCCAGCGGGTCGAGTCCGCTGGTCGGTTCGTCGAGCAGGACGAGTTCCGGATTGTTGATGAGGGCCTGTGCCAGGCCGATGCGGCGGGTCATTCCCTTGGAGTATTCCTTGAGCTGCCGTCGCCGCGCGTGCTGGAGCCCGACCCGTTCGATGAGCTGATCGCGTCGTTCCTTCCGCTCGCCGGGACTCATGTTGAACAGACGCCCGTAGAAATCGAGCGTCTCGTCGGCGTTGAGGAAGCGGTAGAGGTACGACTCTTCCGGGAGGTAACCGATCCTCTCGTTTTTATCGACGTCGTGGGCGGGCTTGCCGAGGACGCGGACTTCCCCCCCGGAGGGGAACAGCAGGCCCAGCAGCAACTTGAGGGTCGTCGTCTTGCCGGATCCGTTAGGACCGAGCAATCCGAAGACTTCCCCTTTCCGGACGTCGAGCGTCAGGGAGTTGAGTGCCTGGACCTTTTTGCGTCCCCAGAAGTCGCGATAGATCTTCGAGAGGTTGCGGATCTCGATCGCGTGCTGTTGATCGTTCGCTGGCTCGGACGACATTGCTCCCTCGGACAGAGCGGGACGACAGGGCGGACCGCGTTGACGGCGATCTGCGGACGATCCCGCAGGATGAACAACGACTGATAAACGGAAAGTAAAATGACGGGCGGAGCCGATGGCTCCCGATATTCCCGCGCAGCTCGTGAGGATATTGAGAGAAATCACGGCCTGCGGGTACGTCTCAACTTTAAAACCACCGCGCAGCGGTGGCAAGCAGCAAGGGGAGACCCGCCGGGGCGACGAGACGATCCGCACGGGCCAACTCCGCGATGTGGGCCTGTATCGCCGAACGCGCGAGCGACGGGGGACAACGGCGCCCGGGACGTCGACTTGTCTGTGAAGTGTGACTGGCGTTTGTCCCGCAGAAGAGGCCAACGTGACGCGATCGGCAGTCTGGCAGGCGAGGAGCGCGGGCCGGGGGAGCGGGTGGTTCGCCAGAGAGAGCTACTTGTCCTCGTCGTCCCGGGCAGCGTCTCCGTCCCCGGAGCCGGGCTTCTCGAACGGTTCCGTGCGGGTGACCTTGACGCCGGTGGTGAGAAAGCGGTCGCCCCGCAGCGGGCGCTGGTAGAGCGTCACCGCGGAGCCCGGTGCGGCATGGTCGGGATCTGAGGAACTGACAGTCACTCGTACTCCCTTGTCGAGCCAGATCTCGGGGACACGGCCGGCGACCTTGAGACTGACAGCGGTGTAGTCCTCGTAACCCTGGGCGGGTCCGGTGGCCTGAATCAGTCCCGAGACGAGGTAGGTATTCTCACTCTGTCCTGACTCCAGCTTGTCGGGTTTGGCGACGCGGCCGGGCGGGAAGCGGACGCCCGGAGCGGCGAGGTGGACGGTCACGTCGCTCAGAAAGATGCGGTCCTGGGTGAGGACGCCGGTGCCGGTGAGGAAGTTTTCCGGCAGGATGAAGTCCTTGTCGCCGGGGGCGGTGACAGCGAAGCTGAGAGTGGGAGTCACGCGGACTTCGACATCGCCGTCGTCGGTGGTGATCACGAGCGTCTTGCTGCGACCTTTGGTGACGACCTCCTTGAGCGTGCCAGACTTTGTTTCGGGCTGTGCCGTCTGACGCTGAGCCGGTACGGGTTGCCCCGCCAGCAGCAGTCCGGCGATGACAAGCGAACAGAGTCGGAAGGCACGGTACGTCATGGCATCCTCGCGGTTTCACTGGCGATCGACGTGACGACTCTCATCGTCGGGAAAAGGTTCCGGGGTGTCCAGCCCTGGCCGGGGATCGTCTGCGGGTTCGACGCAGATTCGGTGTGGATCCAAGTCAGACGGTGGCCGCGCGGAAACGTGCCAGGCGGCGAGGTGCCGGCGGGGAGCGTCAACAGTCTTCTGCGCAGAATTCCCGGTTTGTCAGCCCAATCGTCCGTCTTTGCGATCCTGCAAGAACTGTCTTCAACCTGCGGGTCACCGCCAGCCGATACAAAGGGTGTGACACGTCGTGCCGTTTCTCGCAGTTGCTTGATGTGAGAGAATACGTCCGCAGGAGCAGGACGGACGGTGCTATAAGTCAGGACATTCCGAAATTGTTCTGGCACGACGCCGCGGATGAGGAATCCGCGTTGATTCAACCACGATGGTTGCAAGGAGATTGCCATGCGCAAGCCTTTCAACCGGTTGACTGCTTACCACGCTTCACTCGGCAGCGACTGCGAATCCATGTTGAACCGTTCATTCCGGCTCCGGTATGATCCTCCTGTGTGTGCTGACCTGATGGCTGAGGTCGGCAGTTTCGGCCTGGATGCCGAGGAGGATGATATGGAGATCACAGGTGCGGGCGCCGTGGGGGGCCCGGGCGCGGTGCGTCCGACCCAGCTCAGCGGAACGCAACAGGCAGAATCCCTTTCCTCCGGAGGAATCCAGTCTCCGTGTGATGAAGTGGCGATTTCGTCCACCGCACAGGCACTGGGTGAACTGGATCAGGCAGGGC
Source organism: uncultured Planctomycetaceae bacterium (assembly GCA_964624215.1). Classification (GTDB taxonomy): domain Bacteria; phylum Planctomycetota; class Planctomycetia; order Planctomycetales; family Planctomycetaceae; genus CAZUXX01. Next base: position 3,569 of record CAZUXX010000181.1, on the reverse strand, counting down.
AACTCCATCAGGCCCGGCTGGAAGAAATCCGCGCCGCGATTGCGGATGGTACCTACGAGACGCCTGCCAAGCTCGAGGCGGCTCTGGAACGGATGCTCAAGTCGATCGACCTGAACGGTTGAGAGGGGCGTGCGGTCTCTGATCGCTGAGAACGCCCCCGTCGGGATCTGCCCGCTGATGGTCAATCGCCGCCCCTGAACACGGCCACGACGGCTGTGCCGGCGGCGGGCCCGTCGATCCCGTCGGAGAGGTTCCCTCGCGGTGTCCGGACGGGCGATTGCCGACCGCTGATGATGACGCCAGAGTGCTCCAGGTGCGCGCTCTGGCTGCTTTCGTTTCGCGAACCTCCCTGGTCCGCTGCCCTGCCCGACCCCTGCCGCCTCGACGCAGCTGCAATCAACTTGCCGGTGGCCGAGTCGCTGAAAGCTCCCGGCTACCGCGAGCGCTCCGTTCGGGACGTTGAAGTCGTACGTTCTTCCGGTGGCAGCATTGCTGAAGGCTCCTCGCTACGCGTCGTCCGAACCGTTCTTGAGGAGACGGTGCGGAAGCTGGCGGAATTGACGATCCGCTGGCTATGGGTGCATGACGCCTGGACGGTCCCGGATGTGGGCCGGGCGCTGGTGTCCCGGGCTGAATGGTGGATGAGAGGATCGCGCCCGGGAGTTTGCCATCGAAAAAGCTGTTGTGCCGCCCGTTCTGTCGCGACAGGTGGCCCGCGGTGCAATCGAGGCTGAATGCCGCGGAGGCGGGACGGCACATGAGCTGAACCGCCGGAGCTTATCGCCGCGAGCGAGCTCCGGCTGACGTTTGCAGTCTGCCTCCCTGGTGCTGAGCGCAAAAGAAGAACCGCCGCGGAAGAACCCATTACCGCGACGGTTCAAGACCCAGAGACTCTTGCGTTGTCTGACCGGTGACAAAGGGGGGGAGTTACCAGTCAGAACGCGTCACACCTTGCGGTGTTCTCAGAGAGGTCAGTTGCCGGGGATCCCCAGCAGTGCCTCTTCCTCCTCGTTGATGATGATGCGGGGTGTCACCATCAGCATGAGGCTGTCCGTTTCCCGTCCGACGCCGGTGTTCTTGAACAGGCGGCTGACGTAAGGGATTTTGTTGAGGATCGGCACACCGGCCATGTTGCGGCCTTCCCGCAGGCGCTTTACGCCTCCGAGGAGGACCGTACCGCCATCGGGCACGCTGACGACCGTACTGACGGTGACGAGGTCGGTGACCGGCTGCTGGACGGTGACGGTTCCGACGGCACCACCCTGCTGGTTCTGCTGACCCTGCTGGTTGCCGACCTGGCCGCCCTGGCCACCGAGGCCGCCTCCGATGCCGCCGCCTCCGATGCCACCAAGACCACCTCCGATGCCACCGCCGCCGAGACCTCCACCGAGACCTCCACCTCCGATGCCACCACCAAGACCACCCCCGACGCCAGCGCCGCCGAGGAAGGAGAAGGTGAACACGTCGGTGATGTTGGTGAACTGCGGTGAGACGGAGAGTCGCACGTAGCGGCGGTCCGCCGAGACGACGGCCCGGACGAAGAGGGTCACCCCTTCAGGGATCGTCTGGATGATCGGCTGGAAGCCGACGGCGAAGCCGGTGGCGATGGGCTGGAGGCTGATGACGAACGGTCGCAGCAGGGCGCTGACGATGGTACCGAACTGTCCGTTGAAGAGGGTCAGTTTCGGAGCGAACATGATGTTCGACCGCTCGTCGCCCTGTGCCGCCTGGACGAACAGGAACGCCTCGATATCGCTCAGGATGGCCATACCGAACTGGATTCCGGCCTCAGGCTGGAAGCCACCGAAGTCCGGGACACCGATGTCGAACGATCCCTGACGGAAGGGGATGTCGAGGTCGCTGGAGAACTGTCCAGGCTGGGCGAGACCGACGATGGTGCGACCGGGCCAGCTGTCGCGTCCCTGCAGGTTGAGGGTTGGCTGCGGGCCGAACGGTGCCGTGCCTCCGCCACCACCCTGCTGGTTCTGCTGACCACCCTGGTTTCCGCCACCCTGGTTCCCCTGCTGGTTGCCGGTTGATCCGGCAGCACCCCAGTTGATGTCAGTCCGGCCGAAGGGAGTGATCGGGGTGAAGTCGTCGTTGACGAACGGACCGCCGACCGAATCCTGGATGTTGAAGTCGAAGTCGATTCCGATTCGCTCAAAGAAGCGGTCGCTGACGGTGATGAACCGGACTTCGATGGTCACCTGCAGGTCCTGCAGACGTCGCAACTGTTCGAGCAGGTCGGTGATTTCCTGGTGAACCCGCTGTGTCTGGCGAATCACCAGGCTCAACGTGCCTTCGTGCCGGGAGATGGACCCCTGTCCGCCGAATTCGGCCCAGCTGTCGGGTTCGACGGTGGAGTGAATCAGCTCGGTCAGTGACGAGAAGTCGTAGTTGGATCCGCCGCCGGCCGTGTCAAGATCGGGGGGCGGAGTCAGTCCGGGGAACTGTCCCGCGAGGGGATCGGGCACCTGGGGGAAGCCGCCGCGTCCGCCCATTCCCGACGCCACCGGAGCGCTGGTGTGTCCGGGCAGTCCGAACCCGGTACCGGGCTGGAATTGCGCGAGCGGAGCCTGCACCGGGATCGGGACGACGAGGTCTGCCACGGGGTAGACCACCGGCTTGAGTTCACCCTGCTGGCGAAGCCGGCTGGTGATTTTGAGCACCTCATCCTCGATCGTGTAGCTCAGGTCGAGCGGGGTGAGGATCAGGTTCAGAGCGCTCTTGAGCCGGATACCGTCGACATTGATCGTGATCGGCGAGGTGGGGGTAATACCACTTTCGAGGAGACCGGCATCGTCGACGACGATGTTGATCATGAAGGTGGCATTGAGGTGCTCGATGACTCGGGCAAGCGGTTCATCCTGGAAGTGGAGTGAGACCCGTTTGTCCAGGGACTGGCGGACGCGCAACTCCTCTTCGGTGTGCATGCGGAGGTCGGTCGGCTGCCCCTGACGGCGAGCGATGATTTCGTGCCAGTTGTCGGGGAAGGCCAGTTCGTGCCCGTTGCGGATGTCGTGGATGAGCATTTCCTCGACGTCCTCGAAGGCGCGCCAGGTCGTTTCCTCGACGCGTTCGCGGCGGGTGGCCACGGCGTCCTTCCGGTAGGCGAACTGCGACTGATAGAACATCTGGTGGGTGACCGGATTTTCCGGATCGAGTTCGCGGGCCTGCTTGGCAATGTGGTGTGCTTCCGCGTAGCGGCCGCTGTCGTACAGTTCGTTGTACTGGTCGACGAGCAAGGCGAGTTCCTGCTCGATGCGGAGGCGTGCCTCTCGCTCGACGCGGATCTGGTTACGAACTTCGTTGTTTCGGCGCTCGAGTTCGATGAGCGGCCGCCGCTGGCTGATGTAGGACTCGATCGAGGCGATCTCACCTTCGAGGTTGGCCAGCAGCCGGGCTTTCTCCTGATCTTCGAGACCGGCCGCATTGATGTCGGCGGCCATCTGGTTGAGCAGTTCGAGGGCCTGTTCGGGCTGCGAATCCCGCATCTTCTCGGCCTGGTAGATCACATCCAGCATCCGGGTGCGGAGGCGATCAGACCGCAGTTCCTTGCGCTCGAGGGC
>CAZUXX010000180.1:0-7071 GCA_964624215.1 uncultured Planctomycetaceae bacterium | reverse complement strand
CGACGTTCGCTGCCGAACTCGTTCAAGGCATGCCCGGCAAACATGACCGAGCGCTTCGCATCTGTGTGCGGGAACATGATCACGACTCCCCGGCGGCGCACGGTGGAAGTGTCAACGGCGCTTGACCGCGATCTTCGTCGGCAATTGCGACTCCGGCTGATGGACCGTCACCCGCAGGATGCCGTTGACGTACTCGGCTTCCGTGCGCGACGGATCGGCTTCAAACGGCAGACGGAACTGACGTTCCTCAGCGGACCGCCGCTCCCGCAGGCGGTATGTCCCGTCCTCCGACTCCGCCTGACTGATCGACACGGTCAACAGATCCTTGTGGACCGAAATGTCGATCGTCATGTCGATCGTCTCCGGGTCGAGCCCCGGCAGATCGAACTCGAGAACCGCAGCCCCCTCGTTCGCCCACGCCCGAACCGAGCTGTTCGCAATCGACTCGGCCGCCTGCTCAAACCACTGATTGATCTGATTCTCCAGCTCGTGGAACATCCGCCACGGCGATTCCAGATTGGCGATGCGATTCGTCATCAACATGGCTTGCTCCTCCCTTACACCTACCTTCAACCTGACCAGACGTCTCCGACTCTCCTTCGCCGAGAGCTGTGCATCCGACCGACACCTATAGCAAACACCGTGCCACTAACCCACTTTAAATTCCAGAGGAAACGCAACCCCTTGTACACACTTTATTTGCGGAGCCACTTGGACCGCTTCAGACAACTGCCAAACCAGCTGCTGCCATAGTGACACTGGCAATCTCGACAGTGTTGGTGCCATTATGGCATCAGTGGCCAAGGCAACCGGAAGATGCCATTTTGGCTGAATCGCCGTCGGGGAAAGCAGGGCAAACCCTGACGGTTAACCGCCCCGCGAAAGGACTAACGGTGGTGTGAGGCCGCAAGGCATGACCGCGGCGGGAACCCGATCCCGCATCCGAACGCGGTGTCGTGGCTTGTCTCGTTGCGTCGATGGATAGAAGCGCATCGACGGCCAATGCTGTGGCCGGTCGACTCCAACTGGTCGGTCTCGGCCAGTCGGTCTTGAGGATTCCCATCGACGACCGGAAGCGAGAGGGGCATCCGCCTCTGTCGCTTCCCGTCAATTCCCTTCGCGGCTCATGTCGGTTCGGTTTGCAGGTTCGCGGTGTGTCGATGACCGACGACGGCGGCGTCTGGCTCAGGAAGCCGATGCCCCCACGCCGGCCCGCTCGCGTCGCACGCGCTCGCCATCCGTCTCCGACGAACCCGAAGACGCTCCCCGCCGGCGCCGCCATGATGCCCCTGCCGATACACTGATCTCACCGCGCCTGTGGAAGCACGTCGCACTCAGTGTGGTTGCCGTCCTCTGCTGGAGCGTGATGCTCTACGTCGGTGATGCGGCCGATCAGGCCGCCACCGGCTGGCACCAGCTGATCGGACTGCAGGCCGACAAGCTCCCCAGGTTCTTCAGCACAGTCGCCCTTCTTGCAGCCGGGCAACTCTCGCTGATCACTCTCTGGTACCGCTCCCGCTCGCGCAAAGACTTCAGCGGCAGTTACAAGCTCTGGTTCTGGTCCAGCCTCACATGGCTGACCCTCTGCGCCTGCCGGTCGACCGGCTACCACTGGACCCTCGCCGACGTCGCCCTGCAAAGCAACCCGATCACTGTCTGGAATGCGCGGCTGCTGTGCTGGATGATTCCGACCGCCGCAGTCACCCTGGCGATTTACCGACTGCTCCTCCGCGAGATGCGCGACTATCGCCCCAGCTCCTCGCTCCTGAGGGCCTCAGCGCTGGCGATGGTCGCGGCCGGCACAATCAGTCTGATCGGAGACTGGATGCTTCCCGAGCGGTTCCGGCGATTGCTCGAAGTTGGCTGCGCAACAGGGTGGCATCTGCTGCTGGCGGTCTCGATGCTCCTGCATGCGCGGTACGTCATTCACTTCTGCAACGAGCCTCCGACCTCCCCGATCCGCCGCTGGTCGACCGTTCTGGCAACTCTTCTGCGGCAGCTGACGCGCCGCAGCGGATCATCCCGGGACAGCTCTGCCGACGAAAACACAACCGAATCCGGGGAGCCGAAAGCCTCGGGGAACTCGTCTCGGTCCCGGACAGGCAAGTCCCCTCCGCGCAAACGAAGCCCTGCCCGCAAGCCCCGCACAACGGCGGCGAAGTCATCCACCGCTGCCAAAGCGGAGAAGAAACAGGCCACAGAGACGACCTCTCTCAAACAGGCCGACGACGAAACTGTCAACCAGCCGATCGACATCGAACCTCTCGAAGAACACCGGCAACAGCCTGCTCCATCGGTGGCAACGTCTCGCCCGGAACCCGCTCCCGAAGCGACTTCGGCCCGGAAACCATCGTCGTCTGCCACCTCCCGGTCAATTGAGCAGGCCGGACGCAAACTCCGCATCGATCCTCCCGCCGAAACGGCATCGGCAGCACCACACGCGGCCACGCCAGGAGAGGACGACGCTCAGGTCGCATCCGACGACGAGGACTTCGCTGCACTGGATCCCGAAGCACTCAAGGGACTCAGCAAAAAGGAACGCCGCCGGCTTCGCAAACTTCACAAGGAGAAGCTGCGACGCGGCGGCTGATCCGGTTCGTTGCGGTCTCGCTGGCGACGAGTGGTCTCGACACAGCGCGGCGTCACTGGCGAAATCTTCCTGCCACACGGCAGGTCGTGCTTCCTCCAGTGACCGCCACGACCATCTCGGGCAGGCTCTACTCGTCCCGAGACGTGGACGAGACAAACTGCTCGAACGCCTTGCTCACCTGGCCCTCTTCGGCGTCGCCACGGTGGATGTACAGCCCGTAGGTGAACGTGACATCTTCTCCCGGATTGAGAGTCAGCGGAGCGGCTGGCTGCGGCTCGTCATGTCCCTTCGTATACGACTCCGGCCCGAACGGGTTGATGCTGAACAGCCCGTAGTCGCGAACGTGATAACGCCCCGGACGCGGATTGCCCGGTGCATCCATAATCGTCACTCCCAGCGGCCGGTCCTCGACCAGACCGACATAGTCGATCCACTTCGGTGCGTGCCCCCACAGGGCCTTCGATCCCTCGCCCCCCTCTGAACTCACCACCGGCCCGCCGGAGATGAACTCACGCATACTGCTGGGCAACCGGATGGCGAACAGTCCCTCTTTGGTGTCCCGGAACGTCACAGGTGATTCGAGGCCCGAGAACGTGATCTCGTAAACAAACAGCCGGTTCGGGAACACCGTCACTCGCGTCTTCTCGGCGACGACAGGCTTCCCCCCCTTGGGATCGATCCAGTGATTGCTGATCTCCAGGACAGCGGTCTCCCCCTGGCGAATGACCTCGACATCCAGATTGTCAATCCGGCCATCCTCGTTCCAGAATCTGATCTCGTTCACCTCATCGACCGAAATCCACACCCCCTTGTGATGCGGGTGGTCGTAGTACAGCGGATCTTTCCGGTCCTTGCCCTTGGGCGGATCGAGGTCGACAATCCGTGTCACCATGGCAGCCACCGGGACGATATCACCGGCGGAAATCCACCCCTTGCCGTCCGCGAGTCGCAGCCGGTCCTGGTCCACCTTGTCGACCTTGACGATCTCTTCAAACTTCAGGGTCCCGGCCTGCTGGCCCTGTGCATCGGTGATGGCAGCACTCTCGACAGCGACGAACACGTTGCTGGATGGAGAATGCTCAGCCTCGGGCTCTTCTCCCGTCTCCTGCTTGAGGATTTCCAGACTGCCCGGAGCCGATACGGCAATCAGATACGGCTTCTTGTGATCCTTTCCGAAGCGGTAGACGCCGGCGACCTCGCCATCGATGCGAATCACCGCAGTTGTCTTTCCCTTCGTGACGGTGACCTCCGCCACCGCAGGCGACGCCAACAGCAGTCCGGCGACGCAGGCGATCCAGGTTCTCATGATGCTTCACTCACTGGTTGGAAGTGGGTTGTTGGAAGAAATGACGGTTCAATCACCGTGAAGTTGCCGCAGTCGACCTGACGTCCGGAGCATCAACTGGACCCGTTCGAACTCGTCCAGCCACTCCTGCACCACCCGCGCCGTGAGTGCATGGTCGGTGGCAAGTCCCGTCGGGCATGCTGCCCCACTCAGCGAAGCGGCCATCTCCCGATATCGTGCCAGCGTGCGATCACCAAAGCGACTGCACAGGTGACCGTCTTCGCTCAGGAACAGCACCGTCGGCACGCGAGCTCCGCCACAGGTCGGGAAGGCCTCCATCAACTCGGGACTGTCGTCGCGATCCACGAATCGCAGCTCGATCTTCGCACAGGCACGTGCGAAGTGATCGAAGATCGGACACTGGTTCACACAGTCACCACACCATGTCCCGGCAATCACCAGAACTTGCATCCGCCGCACGAACCCCGCCAGCAGTGCCTGCTGATCACTCGTCAGCGAGACCTCGGAGTGGAACCGGTCCCACCGCTCCCGCTGGTCTGGTGTCGCATACCGGTCGAGGAAATCGGCGTAGCTCCGCCCGCGGTCAAAATGCTCCTGAAGTGTCATGGATTCCCTGTCTGTGAAAGAGTGCGTTGATGTGATGGTAATGGCCGGGACACTGCTCGACCACAACCCCGGCGAACTTCGACCACGGCTCTCCACAACGGCGGCAGCCCTGCCGCGAGCCGAGATGGCATCCGACAGACGTGTCGTCTCACGGGCGGCTCACCGGTGCGCTCGAGAACCTTGCGTCGTCCAGGACCTCGCCCCCCATCGATTGTCGGGGGCCATGTCCGTCTTTCTCTGACAACCGGCCCGGGGAGGACCACTTTTGATCCCAACAGCACGGACCTGAAAGTTTTGACAAGCCGCCCCTGTGCAGGTACGGTGGAACCAGACGATTCCGTCTGTCCAGGATTCTTCCTGTTCAGGATTCTTCTCAGAGGGGCCCGCGATCTCTACCGGGGTCCCGCTCTGCCGGCTCTTTCGGCGAGGTTCTCTCATGCGACCTCAATCTCCAGCCGCGATGTCAGCGGAACTTCTGCGTTGCCGCGAACTCGAATACATCCTCTGCGGAGACCTGCGGGAGATGCTCGGCGAACCAATGACGCCGGTCACCCGCGTGTGGACACTCGCGGTCCTCGATGCCTTGCTCGATATGTTGCCAACCGAGCAACGGCTGCTCTCCAACGGAGGCTACCTCTCCGAAGTGCTCGACGAATTCCCGAACTGGAGTGGCAGAGTCAACAAGTTGCGCTCGCGTCGCTATGACCTTTACGATCGCCTTTCCGACCTTCGCGATGTTCTGGAATCGACCGGCAACACCCCGACCGACGTCGAAACGCTCAAGTCGGACCTCCGCGACTGGATGGAACAGTTTGCCGACCAGTGCCGCCAGGAATCGGCCCTGCTGCTCGAAGCCGTCAACACCGAGATTGGCGGCGGATAGCAGCCCTCTTGGTGCCCGCTCCTCTCGCGCTCATGCGGAGCGCGGGTCAGCTCCGGTTTTGGGCTCCCGCTGATAGAGCACCCCCCGCGGCATCAGCAGCCAGAACAACAGCATCGCCACCGCCAGGGCCAGCGCAGGGAGCCCGAACACGCGTCCGAAGTCGACCAGGTCTCCGTCGCTTCCCCGTGCCGAATGCACCAGCGGCCGGCTGAGGAACATGCCGATCGGCATTGCGATCCCCAGCGTGAGAAATGCAATCAGGTTCTGGGCACTCGCCCGCTGATCCGGAGGACACCGGGCATCCACAAACAGCTGGATCACAATCACCAGAAAGACATGGCATACGCCATGCAGCGCGACGGCAAACAGCGTCACGGCCAGCGGTGGCTGCATCGCAAACAGGGCGTACCGCAAAACCCAGGCGCCGATGCCCAGCAGAAATGTCCCCTGCACGCCGAACCGCCGCATGACCCACGGCAGCAGCAGCAGGGCCGGAAACTCCGAGATCTGGCCAATGGTCATCACCGCCGGCACCCAGTCCCCGTGGAAGTGCTGCTGTTCCAGCAGCGGAGGAACCGCCAGCGAATACAACGGAATCACGAGACTCAACAGAAAGCTGAACAGCGTCAGCACCAGGAACGACCGGTCCCGGAACAGCGACAGCACCGCCAGAGGAGCGAACCGCTCCCGCGGGCGGTTCGACGGCGGCGTAGGCGGGAGAAAAATACAGAACGAACTGAGGGCAAACGAGAGCAAAGCGGCGATGTGAAAGGCATCATCACTCGTCGGACCGGGCAGCCTGCTAATCACCCGGTCGATCGAACCAACCGTCTCCTCGGTGGACGGGAAGTAGACTCGCAGCCACTGCTGGGCATCATCCCACTGCAGCCAGACCGACAGCACAATCCCCGACAGAACCCAGCCGATCGTGCCCCAGATACGCACACCACCAAACTGCTGATCCGGGAGCGGCAGGTGCCGGAACGTCAGCGAGCTGGCCAGCGCCATCGTCGGCAGGTACAGCGCCGCATAGATCCCCAGCAGCCAGACCAGGACCGTCAACCATTTGAAGTGCACCGCAATCGGGACGAGCAACAGCACGATCCCCCCCGCCAGGTGCGCCAGCGAGAGATACCGCTCCGTGTTCATCCAGCGATCACAGATCTGTCCCGTGACAAAGGGGGCCACCCAGAGACCGATCGCCCCCACCGCGAGCAGCGGGCCGGTGTCCTCCAGCCGCAGCCCGTTCCGGGTCAGATACACTGGCAGGTAGGTCAGCAGCGCTCCGGAGATCGACCATTCCAGAAGCCACAGCAGCGAAAGGCGCCAGCGCAACCGCCAGCGCAGCCGCGTCGAACCGGATCGGAGAGTTGTCTCGGAGCCCGCCATCGTTCCCCATGCACGCTATCAGGCCAGCCTGAGCCTGAACCTCGTCCGGTTCGATCGTCACTTCCGCAGTCCTCAGCCTGCGCGGAGCCGGATCGCATCTCATCATGACAGAGAACACCGGCCCGGTGCAAAGTGGTCTGTTCCGACGCGACCGGCGTCGTCGGACCGAAGATTCTAGTCTGGTAGCGAAACCGGCATCCTGACATTTCCGGCCGGACTCCACAGACCGCATTCGCCTCGCAGGCACAGGCCCCCTGTCCCGCGGCACACCGCCGGGGCGCCCTTGACAAAACACCG
>CAZUXX010000179.1:0-7088 GCA_964624215.1 uncultured Planctomycetaceae bacterium | reverse complement strand
GCGTTTGAACGTTTGAACGTCTGAACGTCTGAAGGGCGGGCCATTTCGTACCGGGTGTCGGGGGGCGTGCTGATTTGCATGGTCTTGCCCGAACAGTATCCATGACCTAATCTGCCGAATCCCCTTTTTTCAGCGACATTTTGTCCGCTTCTGCTCAAGACGGACACGCTCGGACGCTCGGCTGTCACAACGATTGCCTGGTCCACCAGGAAGGAGTCTTCTGTGCCGACCACATCTCTTCGCTTTGCGCTTGTGGCCCTTGCATTGGGGTATGCAGCATCCGGCCTGGCGCAGGCCCAGGACGGCGGTGCTTCCGCGGTCTCGACGAAGGCCACTCGTGTCGTCACGGGACTTTCGAGTGCTAACGAGCTGATCAACGACCTGAAGCACATTGTCGTTGAGCTGGCGGGGAAGCAGGCTGCGTGGGACAACACGCTTTATGATTCGATTGACGTGTTTCTGATTGGTGTTGATCCGGAGCGGCCGGTCGGTGTCGATCTGGTATTCGATCCGGATGAGGGGACGCGCAAGCAGTTTCAGGTTCCGCTGGCTGACCTGACCGATTTCCTTGAAGGGAATCTGGAGCCGATCGACATTCAGAGCCGTCGCAGGGGGGTGGATCTGTATGAACTGCATTCAGACACTCTGGAGTGGGACGGGTTCCTGAGGATTGTCGACAACTACGCTTCGATTTCGGGTCGGGCTGAGGATGTTCCTGCGAAGATGTCGAGCCCCCGGATTGCCCTGGACCGTGCGCTGAAGTCTGGTGGTTATGACGCCGGGGCGATGGTGGAGAACACCCACGCGGGGATGGAGACACGGTCGCAGGGCTTTCAGAAGTTCCGCGAGAATATGCTCGCCGGGATCAAGAAGCGGACGACCGAGACGAATGACGAGTTCACGCTTCGCAAGCGGCTGGCGGAACAGCAGCTGGAACGGTTTGAACGCGTCTTTGTTCAGGGGGAGAAGCTGAACATCGGCTGGACGGCTGATATCCGTTCGAATGTCGGCAATGCGGATCTGGCTCTGACTGCCTTGAGCGGTACGGAGCTTGCCAGTCTGCTCGATCAGTTTGGTGCGAAGCCGAGTTACTTCACGGTGGTGCCGACGGGCCCCGAATCGGTCCTGTCGCTGCGAGTGAATATCCCTCTGGACGACTTTGTGCGGGGGCAGTTCAGCGAGTTCTATCAGCTTTCGGCACCGGTCTGGAAACACCGGATCGACACCGCGGACGAGATTCCTGACGGACAGAAGACGGCGCGGAAGCAGATCGTCGACGCACTGATTGGAATTCTGGATGCGAGCCGCGAACTGGACGCGATCGACAGCTTTGTCGAGATCGTTCCCGAGTCGGGCGAGAAGCACTCGTTTCTGTTTGGTGCCCGGACAGCGGATGGAACGCAGGCCCGCAAGATTCTGGAAGCGCTGCCGAATGCGTTCGAGGACTGGTCGGTTGAGTTCGATGTCGACACTGTTGAGGAGGCGAGTGTTCACCGCGTGAAGTTTGCCTCCAATTTGCCGCCGGCGGCCCAGAAGTTTTACGGCGGAGCGGGTGAAGTTTACGTCGCTTTGCGAAACGACTCGGTGTGGATCAGCGGTGGGACGAATTCCCTTGATCGGCTGAAGGAGATGATCACCCTGGTGAAGGGGAGTTCACCGGAGGCGGATGGCAACGTCTTCCACCTGAGTATGCGGATGGGAGTCATTCTGGGGCATCTGGACGATATCGCGGCCGAAGAAGGGTTCGATCTCCGGGAGTTCCTCGGTCGTCCGCAGGTTCCGGCTGATGAGACGGAGGATGCGGAGGAGGGAGAGCGGCGTCGTCCGGGGCAGGCGATCAGCAACTTTGACTGGCGGGGAGAGGCGTTGCCGGTGCTTCGGGGAGCTTCGAAGGATCGGATGATCATCTCTTTGCAGCGGCAGGAGGGTGGCGGGGTCAGCGGCCGCACCCAGTTCGAGCAGGACATCCTGCGTGCCGCCGGGACGGTGATTGCCGAGATTGCCCAGGAGAAGCTGGGGCAGTGAGCGACGTGTGGGGAGGGGTCACCTTGTGATGCCCCCGGTCTGTCGCCACTTTGATGAACACTTCTGAGTCGCCGGGGGCTGGCTGCCCCCGGTTTTCGTTTTGGCGAAGGTACTTTGCCGGAACGCTGCCAGTGACATGGTGATGAGGGGACGCTTCGCGCTCAGGCAGTCGGGGGCGAGGCGTCTGGAAGTCAGGCCTCTTGTTGTCGCCATGCCGAGTGATGGTGCGGAACCTGACGGGGTTCGTCGTTCTTCTCTGACGCGATGCCGGTTGAACTCCTGACGTGATGTCGCAGGAGTTCCCGATTCTCTCTCCCCGGTTGGCGGATACGGTCGTCGCGTTGACCGGCTCGTGCGGATTTGCGCACGGCCGGCGCTGGTGCTGCATTTGTTTTGCACCAGTCGAGCCGGCCACGGGGCTGTGTCAGCTGAACCTCAGGGAGTTGGTCATGCGATTTATCAGCACCCGCACTCACGCCGTTCTGGACTACCTGGGGGGCCTGTTGCTGATCGGGGTACCGATGTTCTGGATGAACCGGCCCGACATACCGCCGGCGGCACTGATCACACCGATGGTGATCGGGGCTGCGATGCTGCTGCAGGCGCTGTTCACCGACTACGAGATCAGCCTGGTGGATGCCATCCCGATGCCGGCTCATTTGGGGATGGATGCCGTGGCGGGCGTCGTGCTGGCGGCGAGTCCGTGGCTGTTTGGTTTCTCGGACGTGGTCTGGATTCCGCACGTCGTTCTGGGGCTGATGGAGATCGGTGCGGCGATGACGACGCAGTGGCACCGGACCGAGCCCCGAGGCATGGCGGGTCGCGGAACCCGGCTCCCGACGTAGCGATTGCGAAGTCTGTCCTCCTTTTCCCGGTGGCCTTTGTGGTCGCCGGATGTTCCCGACGATCTTCTGTTTCAAGGACGCACTCATGTTCTATCACGATGGTGGCAAGCTGCAGTATCCGGTGCGGGTCGAGAAGCCTCATCCGGTATTTGCCAAGGCGCTTCAGCAGGCGATCGGGGGAGTTGAAGGGGAGATCCGGGTGTGTCTGCAATATCTGTTTCAGGCGTGGGGGGCCCGGGGCCCGGCGAAGTACCGTGACCTGTTGCTCGAGACGGGGACGGAAGAAATGGCCCACATCGAGATGCTGGCGACTGCTGTGGCGCTCAATCTCGAAGGGTCACCGCTCGATCAGGAGGAGGCGGCCAAGGATCCCGTCGTTTATGCGGCACTGGGCGGGATGAATATTCAGCACGTGATCAGCAGCTGCATGGCGGCACGGCCGGTGGATGCGGAGGGTGTGCCGTTTTGTTGTTCGCACGTGTATGCCTCGGGGAATCCGGCGGCGGACATGCTGGCGAACGTGACAGCCGAGTCGACGGGACGGATGCTGGCGTGCCAGCTCTGGAAGATGACCGATGACCCGGGCATGAAGGACATGCTCAGCTATCTGATTGCGCGGGACACCATGCACCAGAACCAGTGGCTGGCTGCGTGGGAAGAGATGGGAGGACGTGAGAATCATCCGGTTCCCAATTCGTTCCCGCAGCAGGAAGAGAACCAGGAGGTGAACTACACCTTCATGTCCTTTGGACTGGAAGGATCGGGGTTTGACGCTCCTGCAGGGAACTGGTCGCAGGGAGAAAGCTTCGACAAGCGCAGTACGCACAAGGCTGTGCGTATGCGGGCGAAGGGGGAGAAACCGCAGCTTGGTCCGGCTTCGGCCAAGGCGGCTGTGCAGCGGGTGCAGCTCCCGGAAGGCACCCCGTCGCCGGCGTCTGAAGGTCAGGCTGCCCAGCCCGGGGCGACTCCCCGCCGGCAGTGAGAGTGAGGAATCGGCCGGGGGCTTTCGTTGAACGGTCTGCGGTGGGCGCCGGGAAGCGGGTTCACGAGGGGCGGGAGAGCAACAGACTCCCAGTTCGGAGGACGACCATGAGTGGAATGATTCGTCGCGAGGCGATCTCAAGACTTGCCGGGGGTGGCGCGTGTGCCATGCTCGGGCTGGCCGGCAGCGTGCCGGCGGCGACATCGGAGCCGGGTCGCGAAGCGGTTGTGGTTCAGGCGACGCTGACTCCGGCGCATGCGCAGGGGCGTAAGCTGTGCGGCTTTCTGGAAACGGGGGTCGAGGGTGGCTACGTCCTGTGCACTTTGACGCGGCAGGATGAACGGAATCCCGCGGTGCAGTCGGTCTTTGCGTCCCCAGCGCGCCGAGGCAGCCGGTTGGGGGTCGAGATCAGTATTTCGTTCTTCACCGAGCCTCGGGGAGAGATCACGTTTTCCCTGCTGCACGTTCCGATGGAAGTCGGTCGGCCAGCATCCCGTGTGGTGCCCCTCGTATGAGATCCGTGGAGGGTCGGATGTCGGGTGTCTCCCGCCGGTGGCACCGTGTGATGTGAGGATGTCTGCTGCTGTGGCCGACCCGATGCGATCGCGGCTCCTCAGTGATCGTGGTCGTGGTCATGGTCATGGTCATGGTCATGGTCGTGCGCACCGGAGACCTCGCAGGGACCGCCTGCATCGTGGTCATGGTCGTGCTCGTGGGGCTGGTCCCAGTTTCCGTTTTCGAACGCGGCGATTGCTGCGGAGCGGACTTCGCGCAGGGTTACGCGGTTGGCAGCGGCGAGTGCTGCACACGATTCGTATTCAGGTGTGAAACGGGCCGGGTGCCCTTCGCGCCAACTGAGTTTGCCCTCGACCCGTCCCCATGCGGTTTCGACGGAACAGGGTTCGCGCTCGAGCTTGCTGCGGTCGAGGGTTGAGCGACGAATTCCCAGCGTGCCGGTTTCGTCGAACATGAGGGATTCCATGCGGTCGGCATCGGGAACGCGGCACAAGACGGAGAGGAGGACTGCGGGCCGGCCTTTTTTCATTTGAATGGCGGTCGTGTAGACATCGAGCGCGCCTGCGTTGAGGAGCTGATGCGTGGCATGCCCGATCACTTCGGGCGGGACGTCATCGAGATTCGTTTCGAGCAATACGACGCGGTCGTGATCGGGTGAGCCGTGGCTTTCGCCGACGAACAGCCGCAGGAGGTTGGCGCGCTGGCTGAAGTCCATTGTTCCTGCGCCGTAGCCGACCTGTTCGATGGTCATTTCGGGGAGCGGGCTGAACCGGTCGACGATGCAGCGGACGATGGCTGCGCCTGTGGGTGTGGTGAGTTCGGCGTCGATCGGCACATCGATCAGGGGGATGCCTCGCAGCAGTTCTGCGGTTCCCGGGGTGGGGACGCGGCAGGTTCCGTGAGCGATGGTGACTTCGCCCCGTCCGGTGGGGATGCGACTGCAGGCGATGTACTCGGCACCGAGGAGGTCGAGTCCGACGGCGACCCCGACGATATCGACGATGGAGTCGATGGCTCCGACTTCGTGGAAGTGGACCTTTTCGATGTCCATTCCGTGCACGCGGGCTTCGGCCTGTGCGACGGCGGTGAAGATTTCCATCGCGAGGTCCCGCTGCGGCCCGGTCAGTGCGGTGTCTTCGCGGCCGACGATCCGGCGGATGTCGCTGAGATGCCGATGTGCGTGCTGCTCGGGGTGGACGACATCGACTTTCGTGGCTCGGAAGCCCCCCTTCTGGACTTCGCGGATTTCGAGTCGCACGTCAGGGAGCTGGAGTGAATCGATGGCGGCGCGAATTGCATCGGGGTCGACGCCGGCGTCGATGAGTGCACCGAGCATCATGTCCCCGCTGATGCCGGTGGAACAGTCGAGATACGCAATCCGCATGATTCACTCCGTGCCCAGAGGTTTCGTGGTCGGCACGCCCTGCTGCCGTGTCGACGATCTGCAAGTGGTGAGGAGCCCGAGGTCGCTGCTGCGTCGGTGGAACCGGTCCCCGTCAGCCCTGGCCCGGCCGCATGGGCATCGAGGCCGGGTCTCCGGGGAGAGTGTCGCTGTCCTGCGGAGGGGGGACGGGTCGACCGCACGCCTGAGGAGACAATGTCGCATCAATCGGGAGTGGAATCCATCCTTTGGAGGCAGCCGGGTCGGGTGGCTGGTGTGACGGGCCGGGGGCAGCGATGTGTTCGGAAAGCTGGCAGTGGCTGTGAGGCTTGCGTCTGGCTGTTGGGGTGAGCGGTGGAATGTGCCGGTGTGTGGGTCGCGTCGCGGGGCCTGGTGAGAGGACTGTGGGGACGGTGTTTTTCCCGGTCGGTTCCCCCTGTGGGGGTCCGGATTTCGCGGCGTCTTTGATGCGGGCCGGGGGTTGGAAGGGGAGTCCTTCTTGTCAATCGAGGGGCTATCACCATACTGTGAAGGGGTCAATTGTCCTGCTTGAGAACCGATTATGGTGACAGGAACCGCGACGAAAACCGAGATCGGCAGCTATTTCATCTCGAATTATCCGCCGTACTCGCAGTGGACCGCGGACGCCGTGGAAGAGATCTTCAAGGCGTTCGAGCGTGAACCGGATCGCACTGTTCCGATGGGGATGTACCTGCACATCCCGTTTTGCCGCAAACGGTGCAAGTTCTGCTACTTCCGCGTGTACACGCAGCAGAACGCCGAAACGATCAAGAAGTACGTGGATACTCTCGATCGTGAGGTTCAGCTGCTAAGGGAGAAGCCGGGTGTTGCCGGCCGGACGCTGGAGTTCGTGTATTTTGGTGGCGGGACCCCGTCGTACCTGTCGGCGCGGCAGCTGCACATGCTCCGTGAGCGGCTGAGTCATTCGGTCTCGTGGGACAATGCCCAGGAAGTGACGTTCGAATGTGAGCCCGGGACGCTCAGCCTGGAGAAAGTGCAGACGCTCAAGGAGATCGGCGTCACCCGTGTGTCGCTGGGTGTGGAGAACTTCAACGACCGGATTCTGGAGGAGAACGGTCGGGCACACCTTTCGGAAGAGATCTTCCGGGCGTACGGCTGGTTACAGCAGGTGGGTTTCCCGCAGATCAATATCGATCTGATTGCCGGGATGGTAGGCGAGACGGACGAGAACTGGCATGCGTGCGTCGAGCAGGCGCTGCAGATGGAGCCGGACAACGTCACCATCTACCAGATGGAACTCCCGTGGAACACGGTGTACTCGCGGGAGATGCTCGAGAGTGGCACCGATGCCGCGGTT
>CAZUXX010000178.1:0-7089 GCA_964624215.1 uncultured Planctomycetaceae bacterium | reverse complement strand
GAGTCCGTCTGCACACTTCTCGACGAAGGCGTTCGTGGCACCGGTAAGGAGGCTGATCGACTCCAGAGTCGTCTGCCCCATCACGGGCATCATGATGTTCAGTTGGAAGTTCCCGCCCGCGACTCCGGAAAGAGTGATGCAGCCATCGTTCCCGATCACTCTCGCGGCCGCCTGCATCAGGCTTTCGCACATCACCGGGTTCACCTTGCCGGGCATGATCGAGCTGCCCGGCTGCAGATCGGGGATCTTCACTTCGTAGAAGGCACACCGCGGCCCCGACCCGAGCCAGCGGATGTTGTTGGCAACATTGAAAAGCGTGTTGGAAATGGCCTTGAGCTGCCCGTGAGATTCGACCAGCCCGTCCCGCTGGGCATTGGCTTCGAAATGGTCGGCTGCTTCGCGAAACGGGATGCCGGTCGCTTCTGCGAGTGCGGCAGCCACACGACTGCCGAACTCCGGATGGGTGTTGATCCCGCTACCGACGGCCGTCCCGCCGACCGGCAGTTCAAGCACCGCGTTCAGGGCACTTTCGGCCCTTTCGACCGAAAGATCGAGCTGACGCGCGAAGCCCCCGAACTCCTGCCCCAGCCTCAACGGAGTCGCGTCGGCCAGGTGGGTCCGCCCGATCTTGATGATGTCATCCCAGTCGCGCGCGTGCCGCTTCAGCACGTCGGCGAACCGCTGCAATGCGGGGATCAGTCGCTCACGGATGCTCACTGCCACGGCGACGTGAATGGCCGTGGGGAACGTGTCGTTGGTGCTCTGCCCCATGTTGACGTGGTCGTTGGGATGCACCGGCTTGGCGGCAGCGAAGCGGTCTCCGTGAGTCAGTTCAATGGCCCGGTTGGCGATCACCTCATTGCAGTTCATGTTGCTGGAGGTTCCCGACCCGGTCTGGAACACGTCGATCGTGAACTGGTCGTCGTGACGTCCTTCGGCAACTTCCTGTGCGGCCGTGAGCAGTGCGGCTACCTGCTGCTCGTTCAGCGGGTTCTTGCCGGTGCCGGTCAGCTTGCCGAGGTCGCGGTTCGCGATGGCACAGGCATGCTTCACGCGACCCATCGCGTGAATGAGTTCCGGATGCAGGGTCCAGCCGGAGATCGGAAAATTCTCAACGGCTCGCTGCGTCTGCGCCCCGTAGTAGGCTTGCGCAGGAACCTGCACGTCTCCCATCGAGTCGCGTTCGATCCGAAATTCACTCATCGCGCTGTTCTCCCAACCCCTGCACCGTGTGCCAATGGACCGCTGGAAACCTGGCTCCGATTCGAAGCGATTCGCTCCCGACGGCAGCCAAGCGGGTTCTATCGAGTCTCCGCACCGCACGCTACCAACGTCGCAGCGATCACACAAATGCTGTTGCAATCCTGGGAATGCCCCGCAGGGAGTCGAAAATCGGCGGGACGCTGCGAAGATCAGTCCCGGGCCTGTTTTGCGAGGCAACTGCGATAGCCTCGCCCGGCCGCGAGTCTGTACGCTGTCGGTAAGCCGGGCCACAGGTGAGTCTGCGAAGGCAGGGAGTGTGATGGAGTTCAAGAAGTCACTGGACCGCAAGCTGGCTGCGATTCACGCCGATCCCCAGGGCAGCCGCGAGTTCATTCTGGCGGATGCCAAGGATGCCGACATGGCCTTCGGCGTGGTCGCAACGGGGCAGGATCCCGGGACCCCGGAGGATGGCGGCTACCGGTCGCTCCAGGCCTACCGCGAGCAGATGCGTCAGATTGTGCGGCAGGGGCTGGTGGACATCATGCTGATGTCGGCGAGCAGCAGCGAGCAACTGACGCTGAAGGAGCGGCTGTTTGATGAGTCACCGGTGACTCCGGCGATTCGCGCCAACGATGCCACGGATGTCCATGCCATGCGGGGGAGTCGCATCCCCATGCAGCCGGCACGACCGTTCCGCACGGCCAGTCTGGACCATGTCCAGTGCGGACACATTGACTGTGAGATGGCTCAACGGTCTGCCGGTGTCGACCTGGGCCTGTATTCTGTCACGTTTAACAACGACGTTGAGCTCGACCGGGAAACCCTTGAGGCCTACCGGGAGTTCCGGGATGAAGCCGAACGCAAGGGCTTCCGGCATTTCCTCGAAGTGTTTCATCCCAATGTTCCGGATTCCGTCCCGGATACCGAGCTGACGGCGTTCGTCAATGACGCCATTGCCCGCACGCTGGCAGGAGTGACCTCGAGTGCCCGCCCCATTTTTCTGAAGATCCCCTATCCCGGTCCGGCAGCGCTGGAAGAGCTGGTGGCCTTCGACCCGCATCTGATTGTGGGGATTCTCGGAGGCTCAGCCGGCACGACGCGCGATGCGTTTCAGCTCGTCGAGGATTCTCGGCGGTACGGGGCACGGGCGGCCCTGTTTGGAAGGAAAATTAACAACTCCGAGAATCAACTGGCGTTCATCGAGTTCCTGTACCGGATCGCGAACGGAGAGCTCGGAGCCGAGGAAGCGGTTGTCGCCTATCACGCCGTTCTCAAGCGACTGGGTGTCACCCCTCGACGCTCCCTCGACGAGGATCAACAGATCACCGAGGCCGCGATGAACTATGCCGGGACGGGACGCACTGTCAGTCTGCCGTCCGCTCCAGACAGCTCCCCAAATCGTGCTGCCACAGCGGCGACACCGTCGTTGTCGGAAAACGGCGCGGCAGTTGCCGGTCAGACTCCGGACTTTGCACGAATGACGCCGCAGCAGCGTCTTGAGTATCACCTCAAACGCATTCGTGGCACGATTGACTGATCGGTGCTGACCACGATCCGACAGACCGCTCCGACGGTCCGGACAATCGCCGCTGCTCACGATTCCGCGGGTGTACCTCCCGCGAGCCCGGAGGTGTTGTTCAGTTCCTCGATTCGCCGAAGCGCCCATGCGGCCGCTTCCCGCACGACCTCGTCGGAGTCGTGGGTTGCGGACTGAAGCACTGACCGGAAGGCCGGATTGCCCGAGTTCCCGAGGACAATGCACGCATTTTGGGCCAGTCCTGCGCGACCGGGGCGGAGCAGCGGTGTGCCGGCAAAACGCCGCTGGAATTCTTCCTCAGACATTTGCAGGACGTCGGCAGGATCGACCTCCTGCCAGGCGTGGTTCAGGATCTCGTGAGCGGCCAGAGGAGCCTTGCGGTTCCACGGGCAGACATCGTTACAGACGTCGCAGCCGAACAGCCAGTCGCCGATTCCGGCCCGCAACTCTTCAGGCACGATCCGTCCGCGAAGTTCGATCGTCAGATATGAGATGCATCGCGAGGCATCGAGGACATGGGCTTGCGGAAAGGCACCGGTCGGACAGGCATCGAGGCAGCGTGTACAGGTTCCACAATGGGACGTCGCGTGCGGGGCATCGGCCGCGAGAACCACATCCGTCATGATGGCCCCGAGAACAAACCAGCTCCCCAAAGATCGGTTGATGAGCATCGTGTTCTTGCCGATCCAGCCAAGCCCGGCAAGTTGCGCGAAGTCCCGTTCGAGAAGAGGCGCGGTATCCGCGATGCAGCGGGTGCGGCAGCCCGGTCGTGCCTCGTGCAGAACTGAGGCGACTTTTCGCATCCGCCGCCGCAGGAGGTCGTGATAGTCTTCTGACAGTCGGGCGTACTTGGCAACGCGTCCTGGCTGACGACCGGAAGAATCTGGCTGGCGATAGTTCATCCCCAGCATGATGAGGCTTCGTACCGCAGGCAGGACCCCGCGGGGATGTGCGTAAGCCTGCTCACGGCGCTCCATGTACGCCATCTCGGCTGCAAAACCCTGACGCAGCCACTCTTGCAGGCGCGGGAACGAGGGGGCCTCGGTTGCCGCCGCAATCCCTGCCAGTTCGAAGCCCGCCTGATGAGCCGCTGATTTCACGCGCTCTGCAAGCGCTTCAGGGCTTGCCCGCTCGGAACCGTCGCCGGTGGTGGCAGGAGAATTCACTCCATCAACAACTCGGAGAGGGTCTCGTGAAGGGGACTGCCATTGCTGCACAGAAGGTCCGGTTCGTGGACCTCGAACGGAGAGAGATCGGTCCGGGTCACACGACCTCCGGCCTCCGCGATGATCACCGCACCGGCCGCCTGGTCCCAGGCATTCAGGGACGAGGAGAAGAATGCGTCGATCCGGCCGCAGGCGACGCAGCACATGTTGAGCGCGGCAGAGCCGGTCCGCTGCACCGTCTGGGCCTTGTCCAGAACGCGCAGAAAGCGCTGCACGGCCGGATGTTCCTTTCCCGCCCGGATTGGCAGGCTCGCCATGCACATGGCGTCGGCAATGTCTTCCGTACGCGAGGTCCGGATCGGCTGGCCATTGAGAGTGGCCCCCATCCCGATTGCCGCAGAGAACATTTCATCCCGGTTCGGGTCAAAGATGGCCCCGACGACGAGTCGGTCGTGGTGCTTCAGCCCGACCGAGACGGCGTAGTAGGGGAACCGGTGAACATAGTTGGAGGTTCCGTCGAGGGGGTCGATGATCCACTGGAGCGGAGCATCGCCACTGTTGTCGTTGAGCCCTTCTTCGCCAAGAAAGCGGTGGTCGCGATGCCGTGCCCGAATGTGCTCGTGGATGGCCGTCTGCGACGCAAGATCCGCCTCGGTCACCAGATTCGCAGGCGATTTCTCCCGTGCGGTGAATCGTGGTGCCCACTCCTGAAGAATTCCCCCGCCCAGTCGTGCGGCTTCCGCAGCCAGTTCGCGGAGTGACTGTAATTCGCTTGCATCCATGCCAGAAGTCTAGAGCGCGTCCTTCGAAAGTGTAGCGTCGCCAGTGAATGCAGCCCCCCGCGCGCATTCCGGCTTTCATCCGGAAGCTGTCACCATCGGGCCGCACGGAACCCGATCAACCCGCAGCGACTGTGACGCCTTCCCCACGGTAACAACAGGCGAGGCCTCCTCCGACTGTTCACCCTGCGAGGTGAGAAGCACTCCCGGCAGGACTCGAACCTGCAACCCTCGGCTTAGAAGGCCGATGCTCTATCCAATTGAGCTACGGGAGCAATGATCAACGGGAGGTTGATCGCTGAGTCTCCTCGGCGAGAACGCCCGGGCTCGCGAAGTGCTGAAGATACGCACTGAACGTGACTGGCGGAAGCCTGCACGACGTGGATGACACCCCAAGGGGCCAAACCCGCCGGATCACAGCGGGCAACGTGACGGATCAGCGTGATCGCGGCGTCTTCGTATCACTTCCACTCTCTGACGGTTGACCACCGTTGCAGTCAACATTCTGCGTTGCATTAGCCCGGCTTGCGGCCGCGCCACGGGTAGTGCGACTCGGGAAGAAGCTCTCGCCAGCGTGCCCGAACCAGCTTGCGTCCTGCAGCGAGCACGGGCAGGATCGTCTCGGGGAGCCGGGACAGGCCGACACGATGCAAAACGGCGTTGAGCCGTTTGAGCAGACGCGAGTCGCTGACGTAGTCGTACAGGAAGCGTTCGGCGTGGAAGAGGGGAATAAACTGGTGCAACCGGTCGGTCGTACCACGGGCGATGGCGTTGACCGAGCTTTCGATGCGCCGCGGGTCTGCATCGGCCAGCCGCTCGTAGTACCGGTCGAGCTGCCTGGGGACGGCCTCGATCAGTACAGCGTCGAGAAGGAGTTCGGTCACAACGTGTCCGAGGAATCCGCAGCGCATGGGGTCGTCGGGGCCGAGGGCTTCGCGAAACGACCTCGCAACCTGGCTGGTGATTTCGACGAACCCGCGAGTCCCGTGGAACCAGGCGTCGTCCGCCAGATGCTGCAACGCGCCGACTCCCACACTGCGCAGCGTGTTGTCCCCGGTCTGATCGACGATCGGCCGGGCGTGCCGCGTGCGGACACGGACGGACCGGTCCACAACGGAAAGCCAGTCAGGTACCGCTGTCCCCGCCAGGAAGTACGGGTCGCGATCGAGAAACGGAAGCGCGTGTGCGAAGTAGTTCACACCAATGCTCGACTGTGTTGGAGCGAACGAAGCGACACGTTGAGCATTGTCGTGAGTCGCGCGATGCGAATGGGGACCGCAACGGATCGAGGACCATTCAGGGCGAGTTGAGTCGGCATCGTTTCGGGTTGACGCAGCTGCGACGTCCGCTCGAACTGCTCTAGGGATGCACTGTGATCCGCTGGTTTACGGTCACGTTGTCGTGTCGAATGATAGACCCGTCGGGCAAACGGACCGCGAGGTCGACAGCTTCGACGTCCCCCAGACCGAAGTGACAGACGGCTGGCTGCCCACTGGCGTAGCCAAACCCGACCTGCATTTCCTGAGTCCCCAGCAGCCGCGAATCATCTCCGGCAGTGAAGACGGAAATGCGGCTGCCGATACCCATGCGATTGAAAGGGGGACGACTGTTCTGGTTCCTGGCGTCACTGGTCACATTGACCTGGAGGAAGTTGCCTCCCGCGGTTTCGTTGGCCAGCAGCCGACTGTGATTTCCCTCGAACCAGTTGATCAGAAACAGGTCGAGGTCGCCGTCCTGATCGAAGTCGGCAGACGGTCCGGCCGGGTAGTAGACCATTGGTCCGTCGACCTCGCGGGGAATCGCAAAACGGGGGATGCCGTCGCGATCGTTCCCTGAGTTCTGCAGGATCAGCGGGACGAAGGTGTCCCCGTCGAGCCAGCCTGCAGAAAGGTAGATGTCGAGGCGGCCATCGTTGTCGAAGTCCTGCACTTCGACGTGAGGACAGCGGGCCGGGACGACGTCGGGCATGCCACAGCGGCCACTGACATCTTCAAACTGCGGGATGCCCTCGTGCAGTCCCCGATTCAGATAGACGCGGTTTCGCGCGGTCTCACAGTGGATCGAGACAACCAGGTCGAGCTGGCCATCGTTATTCAGATCTCCGAATGCAGCGCCGCACGGCCAATCCTCGCCATGCAGAGGATTCCACGCGAACGTTTCCCGCAGTGACGCCGGCTCGTGATACGTGCCGTCGCCGTTGGAGAGAAACATCCGGTTGCTGTGGGCGACGAAGATGTCCGGATCTCCGTCGGCATTGAGGTCGGCGACGGCGTGTCCCAGACCGAACAGGTCATCCGGAAGCCCCGCTTGCTGCGTGACGTCACGAAACCGCAGGCCACCTTCGTTGCGCAGGAGTGTCGAGCGCGGGTTCTTGCGGAAGCGGTCTTCGATCACCAGCAGGTCG
>CAZUXX010000177.1:6886-7110 GCA_964624215.1 uncultured Planctomycetaceae bacterium | reverse complement strand
AAGAAGGTTCGCTGTCCCAAATGCCAGGAGCCGTTCGTTGTAAAGGCTCCTGCGGGGGCACAGCGGCGGACGAAGGCGCCGCCGCTGCCAACTGATGACTTCCCTGACGATCTGGATGACGACGATTTCGGAGAGGATTTCGGGGACGACTTCGGGGAGGAGATTCCTGCGGCACCGGCGCGGAAGTCGAAGTCGTCGGGAAGGAAATCGAAGCGCCGCAAGTC
>CAZUXX010000177.1:5516-6876 GCA_964624215.1 uncultured Planctomycetaceae bacterium | reverse complement strand
GCAGTGGCAGTGGCGGCAAAATAGCACTGATCGCCGGGATTGCTGTTCTCGTGCTGCTGCTGGTGGGCGGCATCGGATGGGGTGTCGCGGCCCTGGTGCAGAACCTCGGTGGTGCGGCCAACCGGATGGCGTGGCTTCCCGACGACTCGGAGATCTTTATCGAAGTTCACGTGGCCGATGCCTGGGAGTCGCAGGCACTTTCGCCGCTACGCAACAGCGATGCGGCTCAGAAGTTGACTGAGCAGATCCGGCAGGAGGTCAACATGCAGATTTCCGACATCGATCGGGTTGTGGTCGGAAGTTCGTCGACGTCGCCAGCACCGCTGGTCGTCACGTACTGTCGTCGGGACATCAACACGGCGGAGTTCGAAGCTTCGGCCAGCAAGAGTGACTACAACGGGGCGACGATCTACGAGGACAAGACAAACCGGCAGCACTTCTTTCTGCCGGACTCCCGAACGATCGTGACCGGGCCGGAGGCGATGGTTAAAAGTGCGATTGATCGCAACGGGGTGTGTGCGGCAACCGAGCGATTCGGCTCGCTTCCCCGTGGTGATGTGGTGGTTGTGCTGATCGGAGGGGCGATGGAGCGGCCGAGGGGCGCCGCACCGGGGATGGCGTTTGATCCCTCCAAGCTGGACCGGAGTCAGATCACGGTCGATTTCGGGAGAAACATCGATATCGACTTCGACTTGAAATGCACTGATGCGGCGACGGCCGGGCAGATTGCGACGGATATGCAGTCCGGAAAGACGGAAGCGGTCGCGAACTTGCAGGAGGGGAAGAACCAGTTGCAGCCGAACATGTTCATGGATGAGAAGGCCGTGAACCGGATCAAGTCGCTGATGGGCGCGGCCGAACAGACACTGAATTCGCTGTCTGTGAGTTCGAGCGGTGCGGACGTGGAAGGGAGCGTGACAATTCCGGGCAGTGTCGTTGCCGACCTCGCTGCGGCGGGGAGCGAAATCAATCCGGCGATGATGCTCCCCTTCATGCAGATGATGAATCAGCCCGCGCGACCGACGTCGCCTCCGCCGTCGTTCAGCCTGCCCCCCGAATCGCCGTAGAGAACGTTACGGGTGATGTGGCAGACACGGAAACCCCCGGGTTGGGCGGCTCGCTGTGCGCGCGTCGCCTGTGCGAGTTGTTCTTACATGAACGGTGGAAGTGGCGGGTTCTATGACCCGGAGAGGTTGTCGATGACGTCTGCTACGCGGGCAGCGGCCTCTGGACGGGCGAGTTGGCGGAGCCGCCCGGCATAGTCTTCACGGAGCTGCTCGTCCTCCGCCAGTCGTGAAACGGCCGACCAGAGATCGTCTGTTAGCCGCCGGGGATCGGAGGCGACGATGGCGGCGTCACG
>CAZUXX010000177.1:3353-5506 GCA_964624215.1 uncultured Planctomycetaceae bacterium | reverse complement strand
AAGGAAGCCGCCGCGGAGGCCCTCAAGATCGTGGGCCTCGAGAACCGCATGCACGCGTTTCGCCACGGGGCGATGATGGTGGCGACGCCCACGGCGGCCAGTTCAGCCAGAGTGGTCGCTCCTCCGCGAGTCACTGCGATGGCCGCAGTGACCATCACGCGGGCGGGATCATCGAGGAACGGCACGACTTCAGCGTCGATGCCGTGCGATCTCCACGTTGCAGCGACGGCCCCGATTTCGCCGGGGCCGGTCTGATGGATGACGGACCAGTTCTTCAAGCGGTGTGCATGCCGGGCGAGGCCGCGGCAGATGGCTTGGTTCAGGCTGAGTGAGCCGAGGCTGCCTCCGAGAATGAGCAGTTGTGGGGATTGAGGCGGGGAGAGTCCTGGCGTGTCCCGGTGGAAATCGGATCGAACCGGGTTGCCAGTCACGTGGCACGTTGCGCGGCCGAGACGATCGACCGTTTCAGCAAAGCTCACACAGACGGCGGCAGTGCGGCGACTCAGCCAGCGGGTTGCGCGACCGGGGACCACGTTCTGTTCGAGAAGGACGACCGGGACGTGCATTCGGCGGGCAGCACAAACGAGTGGGAGACTGCCATAGCCTCCGCAACCGATGATGGCCCGGGGCTGCCGCTGTGCGATCAGCTGCTTTGCCTTGCGAAGTCCTTGCCATAGCCGCCAGGCAGCGGGGAGCGGACGTTTGCGAAGATCAGCAGAGGATGCCGAGGAGACGGTGACACAATCGTAGCCGGCGGTTGTGATCATCCGCTGTTCGACGTCCCTCCCGGTGCCGATGAACAGGAGGGGTCGGTCGGGATGACGGGACCGGAGTTCTGCAGCCACCGCGAGTCCCGGGGTGATGTGGCCGCCTGTCCCCCCTGCTGCGATCAGGTATCCTCCCCTGAGTGGCTGCATGCTGATCCCGGCCGTTACCGGTCCGTGCACGTTCACGAGTGAGTGTGTTCTATCTGCCGGGGTGTTCTACCTGTTTTCCGGCGTGACTGCATCGCTCAGGAGAGCGACGTCTGTCGGCAGCGAGGGCAGTTCGAGTCTGGTCTGTTGAGCAAGGGCCGGTCGTGTCGCGTCTGTGGATCGGCAACTTCGACTTCGAATTCAGTCTGGTGAATCCGGCGGGGTCACTGCCGGAGAAGCTCCGCCGACTGAACGCCGAACTCGCTCTGGTATGGCTGGCGGTAGCGCGACCGGACGACTGCATCGTCTGTCCGCTGAGGCCGGAGGATGCGTTTCTTGAGCGTCTCTCGGCGGAGATCGGTCCTCTGCCGCGACTGGTGAGTTCGATTGCGGACGCGCCGGGAGGGATGACGCCTGTTCCGTGGGGCTGGTCGGAGCGCGTGGTGCGTGAACTGGCGCAAGCGGGGTGCGACGCGGTCGTGGAACCGGGGGAGGGTCGCCCTGCCGTCGAGGTCGTTCGAGTGGTCAACAGCCGGCGATTCTCGGTGGCACTCGAGGAGTCGCTTGGGTGCGGTCTGCTCGCGGCGGGGCTTGCAGAGACGCCAAGAGAAGTGAAGCAGCGGCTGCGGGCGATCGTCAGGTCGGGGAGTGAACGGTGGGTGATCAAGGCGGAGCTGGGCAACTCCGCGCGGGAACGGATTCTCGGAACCGGTGCGGAGCTGACGGCATCGCAGGTCCGTTGGCTGGAGAGCCGCCTGGAGCGGGACGGATCGATCGCCGTCGAGTCGTGGGTTGAGCGGGTAGACGAGATGGGTGTGCAATGGGAAGTTCCC
Organism: uncultured Planctomycetaceae bacterium; assembly: GCA_964624215.1. Taxonomy (GTDB): domain Bacteria; phylum Planctomycetota; class Planctomycetia; order Planctomycetales; family Planctomycetaceae; genus CAZUXX01. Next base: position 3,759 of record CAZUXX010000177.1, on the reverse strand, counting down.
CGAACCGGTGTGCCCCACCTGGTCGGAATCACACCGCTGTTGACCGGCATCCGCGGTGAGTATCGTGGCAGCCGATTTTGTGAGGAGACGGCGGTCCCGGGTGACTGGCAGTCAGTCGTCGCTGTCAGTCGCGAAGCGGCGGTACGGGTACAGGCTTCCGGCTACTTCGGACCGCTGGGGATCGACGCCTGCCGCTACCGTCGGCCGATTGGAGAGATCCGGGTGCGACCGCTGCAGGACGTGAACGCCCGCTGGACGATGGGGCGACTTGCGCTTGGCTGGAGGCGGCTGCTTGCGCCGGGCGGGGACGGGGTGTGGTGGTTCCAGCCGGTGAGGGATGACATGCCCGCCTCTGACGAGTGGCGAACAGTCGATGTTCTGCCGAACCGTCTGGCAGGAGGCGCGA
>CAZUXX010000177.1:2599-3343 GCA_964624215.1 uncultured Planctomycetaceae bacterium | reverse complement strand
CGATCCGGTCGCGGCTGCAACTGGACCGTCGGTCGGGCGAGTGAATGCAACTCCGATGTGTCTGTCGGTGGATGACCTGACAGGTGAGGGTTAGTGCGCTGGCTGGGAGATTTTTGCCGTCACTGTTCCGGTGAGGGCGGTGTCGGGATTCTTCACAGCGAGGTCCCCCAGCGACACGATGCCAATGCAACCGCCGTTCGTTCCTGTGACCAGTACGCGGCGAATCTGCTGCTTTTCCATGAGATCGGCGGCATCCTCGACGTCGGCGTGCTCAGGGAGCATTTCGACTTCGCGGGTCATGACTGCTTCGACCGGGGTCTCGCGGGCGTCTTTTCCTTCGGCGAGGCAGCGGACGACGATGTCGCGGTCGGTGATGACTCCGACGATATGCTGATCGAGAACGGGGAGAAAGCCGACGTCGAGGCGACGCATGATCTGAGCGGCTTCCGAAACTGAACGGCCGACGGAGATGGAATCGACGGCCGGGGTCATGATTTCCTTGAGTTGCATTGTGCCACTCCTCCTGTGAGCTGGATGGTGCGGATGGCCAAAGCCACCTGCGGCCCTGTCGTCAGGGTAAGGCCGGGGGAGCGGGTGTGAATCGGTGAATCCACCAGGAACGTGGTCGGAACGCGATGCCGTTGCGGCCTGCCAACTCACGGCCGGGAGAGGTCCCCTGGCGGCTTGCCGGGGCGGGGCTGCTGCTGGCGGACGGGTCAATTGCGGATCCGGAGGCGCCCGATG
>CAZUXX010000177.1:0-2589 GCA_964624215.1 uncultured Planctomycetaceae bacterium | reverse complement strand
CACCGAACACACTGCGGAATTCGTTGAGGCGCTGCGTTTCGTCCTGCCAGATGAGCGGAGGTTTGGCGGATTGGATCCGGAGGTATTCGGCGTACTGGTCGCGGCGGGTGCGGATGAGGAAATACGTCAGTGCCCAACTTTCGGCGTAGGCGTCAACCGACGTGTCGGGGTCGCGAAAGCGGTCGCTGCCGGCAAGCAGCCGCTCGAAATCTCCCGGCCGGCGGCGCTCGCGCAGTGATTCGCGAAAGCGTCCCAGCCGCTGCTCGTGTACGCGGCCGATCGTTCTCCAGCCGGTGCGACTGTTCAGATCGGGCGCTTCGAAGTACATGGCCAACCCTTCGCTCATCCAGACGGGGTGATCGGCATAGCGGGTCTGCAGGCCGCAATTGAAAGCGATCTGATGGGTTGCCTCGTGAACAACGGTGGCGACGTTGAACAGCGAGCGTTGCAGCCGCTGCTGCGCCTCGGTGACATTCGTGGCCGATGCTCCGGACTCGCTGCGGGTGAGGTCCATCAGCACGATGCGGTTGGTCCGGGCGGAGAAGTAGCCCTTGACGCTGGCATACTGCGGACCGGCGTCTGCGGTGGCATAGCGGGCGAACTCGTCCGGCTCGCTGAAGACGACTGCGACGAGCGGGCGGGTCGGTCGCTCGATGTCGAGGCCGTCCCGCTTCCAGTAGAGCAGAAAGCCGGACTGCAGGCGTTCGAAGGTGCGCCCACACCACTCGGCATAGCCAGCTCCGGCGTCGGTGGCGATGAGGTAGTTTGCCGTCCGCACGATGTGGAAGCGGTTGCCGAGTTCTGACCGGAGTTTTGCGGCCAGCTCGTCGGCGGTCGCCTCGGTGAAGGGCTCGCCGGTGACTTCGCGGCCGCGACGTTGTTCCGGAGTGATCGTGAACAGTTCTCCGAAGCGATCCTCCAGCAGGAGCCCCCCATCGACCGCTTCAGTGAGGATGCGTCCTTCGACCACCCGTGGAGGCCCGCTCTCTTCCGGTACGAACGTCACTCGTGTGAGCAGCGCCGACTCGCTGGGACTGGCGGCATCGTCGGCGTGGCCGGGGGACCAGAGCAGCATCAGTGCCGCGGCGGCGAGTGCCGTCAGGTATCGCATGAGTTCTCCCCGGTCGGGTCAAAACCCGTTCGTGTTGCCGGCAGCCCGCCGCGCTGTCGGCGGACTTCGTACATGAGGATTCCCGCGGCGACGGCGGCATTCAGCGAATCGATCTGGCCGTACTGGGGAATCTGCACCTGCTGGTGGCACTGCTCGAGGATCGGGGCAGCGACACCGCTGCCTTCGTTGCCGATGACCAGTGCCGTGGGTACTTTCAGGTCGACGTTGAACACGGCCGTTGAGCCGGTTCCGGTCGCGGCGAGGATCTGCATCGTTTCGAGCCGGCGCACCTGCTTGAGGAATTCGGTCGTGTCGGCGACCTGCACCAGTCGGACGCGGTTGACGGCTCCCGCGGAGGCGCGGGCGACGTGCGGGGTGACGTCGCACTGTGCGCGGCTCCCAACGACGACAGCGTCGACGGCGAAGACCTCGGCCGATCTCAGGATTGCCCCGAAGTTATACGGGTCCTGGATCCTGTCGAGAACGAGGATCAGGCTCACGGAATCGGGCCGGGAGAGCACCGTGTCCCCGGTCTCGTAGGGGAAGGGGGGCATCTGCGCAAGAATGCCCTGATGCTCGGCGTTACCGCACCAGCGGGTCAACTGGTCGAAGCTCGCCTGCTGCACGTCGATTCTGTGTGTCTGCTGATGCGGTTCGATCAGGGGTAGCAACTGGTCAGCCTCGCGGTCGGCGATGCGGATGCTGCGCGGGAGCCAGCGTCCTGCCGCGAGCGTCTCGAGGACGGCATGACGACCCCAGATCCAGCTGCGCTGCGGACTGGCGGCGAGTTTTGGCGATCGTCGCTTGCGTCTTCCAACCATGTGTGATGAGCGGAGAGGCAGATGCCTCGGGCGGTGGGGCGAGTGAGGAAGCGGGGTTTCCGGCCGGGGAAATCGTGCTGTACCTGCCGAACCGGGTGACGTTAAGTTACCGGACGCTCGCCGGTCCTCCGAGGGAGATTCGCAGGCGGTTGCCGGTTGGACAGATCACCAACATCAAGAGACGAGCCATGCCAGGAGAATTGATGCTGGGGACCCGCAAGGGTCTGATGTCACTTCGTCGCGGTGGATCGGGCTGGTCCATTGATCGGGTCGACTTTACGGGACACCCGGTCACGATGCTGCTGGATGACGACGGCACCGGGGCGTGCTACGCGTGTCTGACGCTGGGCCACTTCGGGGTCAAGTTGCATCGCTCTGACGATGGAGGCGTCCACTGGACGGAAGCAGGCGTCCCTGTGTACCCCGAAGGAGCGTCTCTGAGCGCCGGCAACGCCCCCGAGGGTGCTCCGACGACCAGGCCGGCGAGCCTGGCGGAGATCTGGTCTCTTGAATCAGGCGGGACGAACGGAACTCCGCTGCTGTGGGCCGGAACAATCCCGGGAGGACTGTTCACGTCGCGAGATCGGGGAGAGACGTGGCAACTGGTCGAGTCGCTGTGGAACCGGCCTGAGCGGATGGAGTGGTTCGGCGGCGGGA
>CAZUXX010000176.1:0-7151 GCA_964624215.1 uncultured Planctomycetaceae bacterium | reverse complement strand
CGATCTCGCGCTTGGCTCCGGAGAGTTGATTGCTTTGCAGGAAGAACGCGACGACAGCCAGTCGCTCGTCCGGGTTCGAGGGATCGATTGCCTTGAGAAGGATGTCGTGCAGCCGGTCGACGCTGAGTGTCGTTGGTGCGATGGCGAAGTCCCACGTGTGCGATGTGGACTTTACCGTCAGGTATCGCGGGTCGAGTCGGGTGATGGCGAGATGAACATGTTCCGGCCCGCGCGGGGTCATCAGGGTGACGCGGCGGTGGCCGAACTCGTTCCAGTCGGTCGACTCGGCGAACGACCCGATGGATGTGGGGATTGCATCCCTGCGCTTCATCAGCGGGTGCAGTTCGAATCGCACATAGCGCGACGAGTCGTCGGACTGGTCGACGCCATCGTCACGGACGTTGAGGCGATGAACGAAGTACCGGCGAATGCCGTCATCGATCAGCCAGTAGGGAATCTGCGGGACCTCGAGTGCCTGCTGTGCGGCGGCGGTCCGGCTGTCGAGACCCGGAACTCGAACAGGGATCCCCTCGATTCGAAAGCCGTTCTTGAGGACGACCTCACCCGCGCGGGCGGTACACTGTGCGGCGAGGAGGGTCAGCAGGACGACTCCGATCAGGACGACTCCCCGAGTGGCGTGGGCGAGCGGCGAGCAGGTCGGCTCCTGGCCACGAGGATGATCAGCGATCGGGCCGTCCCTCAGCATCGATCGAATTCGCCTTCAGGAGTGTCGTGATTCCGATGTCGCGATTCAGTGGCGACACGGGAAATCATGGTCCTCTTCGGGGCTGAAATCCACCCCGGATCGGCAATCGGCGGCTGCCATCGCCGATTCGTACGTCCTTGCCGCGACGCTGGCGGCAGGCTGCCGGATCAGCTGCCGAGCACCTTGTCGATCGTCTCGCGGAGGACATGCCCTGACTTTTGCAGAGCGGCCTGCTCCCTGGGCCACAGTTCCACGGCGAGGTGTTGCAGTGCCCCGCCACGTCCCACGACCGTCGGGACGCTCAGACAGACATCGTGGAGTCCGTAGGCGCCGTTCTGCAGCGAGGAGACGGGGAGGATACGGTGCTGGTTGAGGGCGATCGCGTGAATCACATCGGCGATGGAAACTCCGACAGCAAAGCCGGCTCCGCCTTTCTTCTTGATGACCTCTGCCCCGGAACCACGGGTCTTCTTCTCGACCTCGGCGATGAGAGTCGGAGTCACGCCGGGATACTTTTCGAGCGGGAGCCCTGCCACCTGGGCATGGGACCAGATGGGGACCATGCTGTCGCCGTGCTCGCCGAAAATGGTGACCTGGACCTGGCTGGGCGGGGCCGAGATGCGCTGCGCAAGGAGGCTCCGCAGCCGTGTCGTGTCGAGTACGGTTCCCAGCCCGATGATCTGCTGAGGCGGGAGATCGAGTTCCTGCGTGGCAAGATACGTGAGGACGTCGACGGGGTTCGAGACGACGAAGACGATGACGTCCTTGCGGTATCCCGAAGATTTCAGGTCAGCAAGGATGTTGCGAAACAGGGCGACGTTGCGATTGATGAGATCGAGCCGGCTCTCGTCAGGCTTGCGGCGGAGTCCGGCGGTGATGCAGACGATGTCGGCATCGGACGACAGCTGCGGACCTCCCGAGACGATCACCTGGTCGGAGATCAGGGAGGCGCCGTGGAGCAGGTCGAGGGCCTGACCGTCCACGAGATCCTGATTGACGTCGACCAGAGCGATTTCACGGACGATTCCGCCGAACTGCAGGGCCGAGGCCGCACACGAGCCGACGAGTCCTCCCCCGCCGATGATGGAAACCTTCATAATCCGTCTTTCTGTGATGACTCCGGGGCCTCAGGTCCGCCGGGAGAGCTCCGGATTGCCAGTCGCCGCACCAGGTGGCAAGTCGCAGGAAACGTCTGCGGCAGTATAGATCGTTGCCGGAGAAATGTGGCGTTTGGACGCCGCGAGGACTCCCCTGCTGCCGGAAGACGAGGCCCGTGTCGCTCTTGGCTGGTTGGAGGCGAGCCAGTTCTCCGGCAGGAACGGGCCGTCACCCGGCAGTCGGGACCGACGCTGCTTTTCGCCGTTTCCAGATCACTCCATCGACAATGTAGTGATGGAAATTGAGCACCATGCTGACGACGAGTGCAACAGAGACGGCATCGGCCAGCGTGTTGTCGGTGCCGATTGCCCGCAGTCCGAAGAAAAGGGCGCTGGCAATGGCGAGGCAGACGAGCATGTACGCGAGAACGTGCCGGGACTGGCTGAGTGTGGAGAGAAACTTCGCCCGCTCGTCGATTCCGCGACTGAAGCGCCTATTGTTGGCCCACCACACAAAGAGGATGTACTGGGCATTGTGCCAGACGTTGAGCACGAGCCAGCCAGTGGTGATGTCGTCGATGAGGCAGTACCCCGTCAGGAAGATCAGGTGGTGCGACATCACATAGAGGAAGTGGGCGAGCGCGAGCTGGCCGCGTGCCAGCGAGGCGAGCGAGTGCGCCAGCCAACCGGCTCCCATCAGTACGGCGAGAGCACCGGCAATCCACAGGGCCAGGTCACTGACGGGCAGGAAGGCGACCTCCATGCCCAGGAACTTTTCCGGCTGCTGCCAGGAACGGTAGAGGATGCCGAATACCGGGAGCAGGTAGAGCGAGCGGGTTGTGAGGAAATCGTGGATGTGGACGCCCTCGGGGGCCTGTCGGCGATACATCCGCTCGATGCCGTAACTTTGCCGCGTGTAGTGGAACCACTGCCAGTAGAGGTAGGTGGTTGCCAGGATCCACATGCCGAAGACGGAGGTGGCGGCGATGGTCACCGTGATGACGATCAGCGGGAGCTCGATCACGAGAAAGCGGTGCTCACGGAAGCTGTCGCGATCGAAGCACAGGCGGGTGAAGGTCGAAACGACGTGGTGATACCCCAGCAGCCACAAGTCGAGAAAGAGGATGAGCGGGAAGAGTTCGGGCCGGTAGGTGGCCGCGATCCCGCTGGCGAGTGCAACCAGGGCGACTGTGCCGATCAGGTTCAGGTCGAACCGGGCACTTTTGAGCCAGCCGGCTCGCAGGCGGACCAGATCAGCGGGCGCTGCAGAGACGCGCATGAATCGTTGCGAGAGGGAGGAGGGAAGGGGTGCCACTCGGTTGAAACCCCACGCGCGTATCGACGGCGGAGGGCCGGACCGGACACAAAAAGAGAGCTTATCTGCGACGGCTTCGACGAATTCTGTCGAGTTTTCCGACTCTGCGACGGTTGCGGGACGTCACCGCGAAGGAAAATTCACTACGACCGGAGCGGGGCTCTGCGGAGAGTTTTCCGCAAGACGGGAGCGACGAGGATGAGGCCGTGGCAGATCGGGATCCTGCCGGGATCGTGGTGGTGGCGGGTGGCGAGAGGCAAACGCGTGACTGGCACACTGGAAGCGACCGGACGGCACCGACCGTCGAACTTGCAGGAGACCCTCCCGGTCACGATGAAGAACCCGGGCCCCGATCCAGTGGCTCCCTGCGGCAATGCTGCGTGGCAGCGGAACGGGAGACTCAGACTTCGAGTTTGACGAACGCCTGGAGGGCGGTCCCGGGTGGGTCGGTCGACTTCAACAGGGCCGGTGCGGAGGCTTTGGCATGATCCCGACCGTCGTACACGCCGAAGCTGTTGAAGAACCATTTCTTGGCCAGCCGGTACGCGAGGCTGCGTTCCGGAATGGCTTCTTCCGGGGCGTACTGGCTGGGGCGAACCTGCATAGCGGCGAGTTCGTTCAGGGCCGTCTGACGGGCGGTGGCGTCTTTGGCTTCGTGGGATTCGACGAGTTGCTTCAGGAGATCGGGACGTTCGAGAACGATGCAGCCACGGGTCGTGTCGCGAGCGAGTTCGCGAAACCCCTGAAGGAAGGGGGAGTTGAACTTCTCGTCGAGCGTCTTTGACTCGTCGTGAATGGAGTCGGTGACGAACTGCACGATGGGGCAGGGTTCGATCCCGCCCCAGGGATTGATGTGGTGACTGATGCCCGTCGCGGCGGGACAGAGGGCCTGTCCCTGGTCGTCGTAATAGGCGTCGATGAAGATGATCGGCTTGGTGGCCCGCATGTCGACGACAAACTGCCGGACTCGACGTTGCTCATCGCGGTCGAGACAGAGTTCGGGGGATGCGTCTGGCCCCATCGGGCGGTAGATGTGAAACCAGGTGTAGAAGACTCCCATTTCGATCAGCCGGTCAACCCACTTCTCGGTCACGAGGTCGTCGATGTTCGTCTTGCAGACCGACGTGCAGACGCCGGTGAGAACCTTGTTGTTCAGGCAGTTCTGAATCCCCTGCATGCTCTTCGAGTAGACCCCCTCGCGGCCGCGGCGCTCGTCGCTGACGATCTCCGTCCCCTCGATGCTGATCAGCGGAGTGACGTTGCCAAGCCGGCGCAACTCGCGGGCCTTTTCGTCGGTGATGAAGTGCCCGTTGGTGAATACCTGGAAGTAGCAGTCGGGGTGGGCCGCGAAAATGTCGAGCAGCCGCGGATGCATGAAGGGCTCCCCGCCGACGATCCCGAAGAAGCTGTTCCCCATCTGTCGGGCTTCGCCGATGAGGCGGTTCATCGCATCGAGATCGATCGTCTGCTGTTTGTGTGCGACATCGACCCAGCATCCCTGGCAGCGGAGATTGCACGAATTGATGACGGAGATGTACAGAAACGGGGGAAAGACGTGTCCCTGTCTGAGTCTCCGCTTGTACCGGAAGACGGATCGCGATCCCTTCACGCCCATGTTCCAGACGAGCTTCCAAAGCAGACGCTTGTCGGTTTCGAGGAGGGCGCGTTTGGCAAGACGGAGGTACATGGGAGAACGCGGAAGAACTCGGGGGGGATCAGGCGGCCGGGGAAGAAGCCTGTCAGGGACTATGGTGGCGGGGAGTGGTGGAGGGTGCAAGACCGGTGACTGAAAGGGTCCACTCGAGAGAATGGCCGATGACGGTTGATGGCCGGTGGGCGACGTTCGGGCGGCGGCGCAATTGTCGGGGGCCATCGAGTCGTTGATTCGGACGCTCGACTCCGGCGTTGCACGAACTAAAGTCCCGATTATCGGGACCCACAGTGTCGTCGTCCCGGTTGCTGCCGTGAATCCGGCGGCTCGTGATCCACTTTTGATCCCATGGCCCCATGAAAGTCCATCAGTTCCTGGACCACTACGGTCTGACCGAGAACCCGTTCGCATACGAGGATGCCGGGTCCGACCATGTGTTCCTGGAGCACTGCCGAAGCGCAACGCGGCACGCGGCATGGGACAAGATTTACGGGGATCCACGGTCCCCGGCGACGTCTGTCGTGTTCGGTGAGCAGGGGAGCGGGAAGACGGCACTGCGAATGCAGATTGCCAGTGAACTGGAGAAATTCGCGGAAGAGCATCCTCGACAACGGGCGTTCATTGTTCAGTACGACGACTTCAATCCGTTTCTCGATTCATTTCGGGAGCGGCTCAGCCGGCGGCAACGGAAGCCGGAGCGTGCGCTGAAGAACTGGCAATTGTGGGATCACATGGATGCGATCCTCACACTGGCGACGCGGCAACTGGCGAATGAGATTCGCCGGGTAGGAGCCCAGAGCGCTGCGGATCATGCCAGCGGCGTTCAGCGCGAGGACTCCACGGGGGGCGGGGGGCTCTCGATCGGATCGCAGGATCTGAACAACCTCAACCGGCAGCAGCGGCGTGACATTCTGCTGCTGGCGGCGTGTTACGACGACAGCCGGCATGCGTCACCGTTTCGCCGGTGGAGCGAACTCAGGCGGGCGCTGCAGTTCCCGGTCTGGAAGTCGTTCTGGGACGTGTCGCTGGGGACCATCGTGACGATCGTCACGATCGTGCTGGTCCTGATGTATGCCGAGAACTGGCGGACCCTGTTCGCCTGGTGGCCCCCGACGATCATTCTCGCGGGCTGGCTGCCGTGGTTGGTTCACCAGGCGCGGCTGCTGTGGTCGGCCGTACGGATCAAGCAGCAGATCCGCATTTTTGATCATCAGGTTTTTCAGTTGCGGCGGATCCTGAGCCGGTTCGAGCGCGGGGAAATTCTCGGTCAGCCATTGCCAGTGCGTGCGCGCGGCGATGACCGTTACGAGTTGTTGCTGAAGCTGCAGTCGGTGCTGGCGTCGCTGGGGTACACGAGCATTGTCGTTCTTGTTGACCGTGTTGATGAGCCACACCTGGTCAATGGCGCTCCGGAGCGGATACGTGACCTGGTGTGGCCGATGTTCGACAACAAGTTCCTGAAGCATCCCGGGATGGCGTTCAAACTGCTGCTGCCGGATGCGGTGTCTGTGTATCTGAGCAAACAGGATGAGTCGTTTTACGAGAGGTCTCGGCTGGACAAGCAGAACCTGATCCCGTCGCTGAAGTGGACCGGGCAGGCGCTGTACGACATCGCCAACGAGCGCGTGCGTGCCTGCGCGCGTCTTGCAGGAGACAAGAAGCCCTCGATTGGTGATTTCTTTGAAGAGTCGGGGATGCAGCCGGAGCTGATCAGCATATTCGACAGGCTGCGGGCACCGCGTCACCTGTTCAAGTTTCTGTACCGTCTGCTGATCGACCACTGCGAGAAATACACGGATGACCAGCCGGAGTGGAAAATCCGCCGGGAGACTCTGCAGGCATCGCTGGCCGTGTTCCTCAAAGATCTGCAGGCGTACGACCAGAAGCGGGGCGCCGGCTGACCGACGTGAGGTGCCGCGTCGCGGGGTTGCGAAGTCAGTTCTGCATCTCCACAGGGGGACACCGCCGGTGACCAGGGACGCTCTTCCGGACGGGATCTACTGCGTCTGCCAGGAGGCGAGACGGGCATAGTTCGCCCCTCGGCGGCTGACGACCGATTCAAACAGGACGATTTCTTCGGCTGCGAAGGACTCGTTGACGTTGTCGCTTTGGTCCCGGATCCAATCGGAGAGACCCGGTGGAGGCGCCCGATGGATGCGGGCGAGTGTGACATGCGGGCGATAGGCCCGTTTCTCACGCGGGAATCCGAGTGGATCGCAGACGGATTCGATCCGTTCGACCAGCTGGCTCAGGTGCTCGTCCGGTTCGATTCCGGCCCAGAGGACAGACGGGCGGCGGAGATGCGGGAAGGCTCCCAGTTCCCGGACGTGGAGCTCGACGAGTTGCGTCCCCTCGACGGCAGTGTCGATTGCGTCGCAGAGG
>CAZUXX010000175.1:3492-7189 GCA_964624215.1 uncultured Planctomycetaceae bacterium | reverse complement strand
CGCTCGCCCCCGAAGATGAGGTCAATCTCTGATTGCAGATTGACCCGAACGAACGACCCGCCCGACTCGTCGAACGGGAACTGTTCGCCGACTGGTCCCCGGGCGTGTACGACCTCAAGGTCTCCATGGCAGGCAGCCCGGCCGATACACAGAACCCGATCAAGGAACCGGCATTTGACCAGTACCCGATCAGGGACCTGCAGGCCACGGCCAGCACCATCCTGCTGAACCTCGGCCCGGAAATGCCGGAGGTTCCTGCGACCGAAGAGCCGGCCGAACCTGACGCCCCGACACGGCCAAGGCCGCCGACGATCCCGGATAACCCGCTGATTGCCGCCGCCCAGGACGACCTCGAACGATTCGAACGGCGGACGGGGACCGGCGCCGGGCCCGGGTCGGCTATCGAGGGCATGCCCGCCGACATGGGCGCTCCGATCACGTACCAGTACGAAGAAATCAGCTATTTCGACGACTACTCCTCCGGGGGAGGCATGAGCCTGGCCGGCCAGCAACTCCGCGGCCGGGGGCAGCCGTTTGTCGCAGTGCGGGGGATCATCCCGCTTCACGAGTTGATCCGCGCTGTGCAGAAGGCCCGGCGCACCGACTTCGCCTCCGCAGCCGCCCGGTTCCAGTTGCTCGACTACGTGCTCGAACGGCAGACATCACGGCCGGACGGCACGTTCCCTCCCGCCGATCAGGATGACCAGTGGGAACCGATCGACCGCACGACGGCCGAGGCCATCCTCGAAGAGGTGGCGTTCTACGACGCCGACCCGGTCCCGCCGGCCCTCACCGACTTCGCAGTCACAATGCCGCTTCCCGCCCGGATCACCGGCCTGTGGGGCAAGCTCGCCAGCCACCCGTCGCTCGAAAAATTTCAGCTGACCGAAGAGCAGATGGAAGCCGAGATGAAGTACCAGAGGGCCCTCATCGAGAAAGCCCAGGAAGCACAGGCCCGCAGACCGGCTCAGGAGGAAGAGGTCCAGGTCGGCGGATTCTCCCGGTTCGTGGGGGACTCCCGGCAGATGGCCCGCGACGTCCTCGGAAGCGAATCGTACTACGCCACCGACTACGAAAACGCCATGCTCGAATCGGGCAGCGGCAGTATGTACGGCGAGGTGTACGGATCGCTCTCGACCGGCCGCACGGATAAGGAGTTCGACAAACTCGTCGAAGAACTCGCCTCGGTCGTCGATTCTTCCAAGAAGGACAAGGCCCTGCGGGAATACATCAAAAAGCGGGTCACCACAGCCGGTAACCTGCTGCTGTTCCGCTTCCTCGACTTTGCCGTCGAACCGGGCAAGAGCTACCGCTACCGCGCCCGCGTGGTGCTGAAGAACCCCAACTACAACGAGCGGATCTCGAACGTCGAAACGGCGAGCGTCGCTCAGGGGACGACGCGGCTCAATGCCTGGAGCAATGTCACGGCTCCGGCCTACGTGCCCCCCGATTCGTATTACTTCATCGCCAAAATGGATTCGTCGCACAAGCGGGCGCTGCTCGACTTCTTCCACTACGACCCCGAATTGGGAACGATCGTCTCCAATCTCGAACCCGATCCGCCCGAAGAAGAGACCCGCGCAAACAACCGCTTCGAACGCCTCGAAGTCGGCTTCGGAGAAACGATCGGAGGGCGGCTCAAGGTCTGGGAACTTGATCCTGCTCGCCTGACCTTCGCCAAGGACGAAATCGACGGGACCAGGCCCAACGCCAATCCACCGCGTCCAACGCCGATCGGTTACGGGTTCTACACCGGCGATCTGCTTGTCACCGCACTCGAGGACATCACACTCGATCGCACGCAGCATCCCGATCTCGACTTGCCGCAGACGCAAAACCGCGACCTGCAGCTCGTCGCTGCCATGCTCGTCAGCGAGAAAGGTGGGACACTCAAACGCGTCGACACGATCTCGCAGAAAATCTATCTCGAGTACCAGTTGTATCTGCTGGAGGAGCAGAACAAGCCCTTCCGCGAACTGAAACTCACCGACGACCCGCTGGCCGCCGGAGGAGAATACAACCCCGACTGCCCCTACGGGTCCGAGTACGAAGCTGCCATGAGCATGGAAATGGAGGGGGGACGCAATAACCGTCGCACCGGGAATCTGCTGAAGCGGGGCTCCCGGTCACGGGGAAGCGCGCCCGCCTCCCGACCGTAGCGGGACCACCGCGGACGGCGTCCTCACACCGTCCGCAGGAATCCGTGAATCGTCGGCCCCCGGCGCTTGGCAGCCGGGGGCCGTTTCTTTTTGAGATTCGGTCACATCACCGCACCGCACCCGGCCCACTCATCACGTCGCGGGCGTCATCATCCCTCTGCGAGTGGCGCTGTTCTCAACCGCCGCGTCGGATCGCTCTGACCCGCGTCGGACTCACGTGGCAAACAGCTTCAGCCCGATGATCCCCGCGATAATCAGCCCGGCACAGATCAGCCGGATGGCCCCCACCGGCTCGCCAAACACAACAATGCCCACGATGAAGGTGCCACACGCCCCGATGCCGGTCCACACGGCATAGGCAGTGCCCAGCGGCAATGTGCGGATCGCCACACTCAGCAGCCCGATGCTGATGGCCATCAGCCCCAGGGTCGCAGCCGAAGGTCACAAACGTGTGAACCCGTCGCTGTATTTCAGCCCAACGGCCCAGCCGACCTCAAACAGTCCTGCCAAAAGCAGGATCGCCCAGTCCATGCCTTGCGGTCCTCAGCATCAAGAGAGTTACCAGGTGGAATCGGCGGCGTACCCGTAGCGGATCAGCATCGCACCGGCGAGCTGCTTGAAAATCTCTTTTTCCTCAGGGGACATCTCCCGCATCCACTTGCCCGACCCATTGTAGAGTGGCTGGTTGATTTGCCAGTTCCGCAGCTCGGCATGGTCGCGGCCCTCGGCCTCTGAAGCGGGCCGCTCGTCATTGGTCGCGTACCAGTTCGTCCGTTTGCGATCGATCCGGGCCATCTGCTCCTGATACGGCTCGCCAAGAAAGTCGCACACTCCCCGCATCGTGCGTTCAAAATCCCCGACGAAATCCTCGTAGTGGATCTTGCACAGTTGCGGATGCGACCAGAACGGCTCGGCTGCGAGGTTCGCCTGCATCCATCGCCGAATCCCCTTTTCGAGACAGCCATGCCGATTCCTCAGCGAGACGGCAACATCCCGTCCATCACGGATGATCAGCACGATGCGGGCATCAGGAAAGTGCGTCAGCACCCGGTCGAGGTATTCGATGTGTCCCGGCGTCTTCTCGGCCCAGCGCCGCTTGCCCGCGGCGAGCGTGTCCTTCTCCCAGAACCACTGCGCCATCCGGATCTTGCCGCTCGACTTGTAAAAGGCGCGGCTCTCATAGGGAACCCCGTAAATCGAGGAGTGCATATCGAGGCACTTCAGCAGCACCGAGGTCCCGCTGTGGTCGCAACCAACCACAAAGATCGGCGGCGCCGCCAGGCGATGGCCCTTGAGGTAATTTGCCAGCGACCTCCACGTGCTCCCGAGTCGCTCGTTCGCCAGGATCTTCGTGGTCAGTCCCATCTCAGCCTCCCTGCTGGTCCGCCCGAAAGAGTCGCCTGCTAAGGCAGGGGACCCGGCGAAAGGGCGGGATCGTACATCGCCGCCGCACGTGCCGGGAAGACGAAACACACGCCCGGTCAACCGGCCTGCTGCCGAATCAGAAGCCCGTATACAAAAAGGAATCGCCCGGAAGG
>CAZUXX010000175.1:0-3482 GCA_964624215.1 uncultured Planctomycetaceae bacterium | reverse complement strand
GCAGTGCAAAGTCAATGGCTTCCGTGCCGACGTCCATCCTGGGACCGAGTATGGGGCTCGGGAAGGGTACTGAGGGAGTTCGTCTCGACTTCGTTCGCGTTCCGGGCGATTCGTGGATCAGTGTCCGTGGGGAAAGGGCTCCAAAACTGTGCCGCGTGAATTACTGAGTCAGATCCTTGAAGAGCGGCCCGAACTCCGGCATGTCCTGCCGTAGCTGATCGAGCCACGCCTGCGGGTTCCAGATCTCCAGGCAAATCGCCGCCCCGACGAGCACGACCTCCTGCGACTTGTCGACTCCGAGAAAGTCCCGGAATCCCTCCGGGATCAGCAGTCGCGACCGGTTCGCCAGCTTGACCGCCACAGCCCGGCTCGACAGCAGCCGACCCAGTCGCTGCACCTCGTCCCAGCGCTGCTCCAGTCGACCAGCGCGGATCTTCTCGCGGATCAGGGCCACCCCCGCATCCATTCGCTCCTGCCACTCGCGCGTCGGCCACAACGACAGGCAGCCCGCCCGCTCCTTGGCAACCGTCGTCATCCCCTCGCCATCCACAACGGCCTCGGCCAGTTCCTGCGGGATTGTCAGCCGGAAACGCTCATCCAGCGTTCGTCTGACCTCTCCGGTGATCAGGTTCGGCGACGGCATGGGGCCCAATGACTAGGTCACCAGATTCCCTTGGGGCACAAACCCCACGGAATTGATTGTTAAAGAGCCGTTTTGGGCGTGCAACCCACAGAGTCGGTTTTACCGCCACGCACCGGGACTGTCAAACCTCTCCCTCGGAACAGACCGAAAAATCCAACAGGCCCTCAAAGACTCTCTTCTCGGTACTCTCACCCGCGCAGCCGTGCACTCACCAGGGGGGATGACTCCCGCACACCGGGCAGCGATCAGGAAGGGCATACAGGCAGCGACGGCACCGATCAGGACAGCGGTGTGATTCCGATGCAGCGCGGACGTCCGGAACGTCAGAACGAACGAGAGGCAAGTCCCCCTCGCGAAGCGAAAGAAGTACCGACCGCCGCAACCCCGATTGGGCAGGATCCCCACACCCGGGCACGCCACGTCCCATTCCCGAGCAGGATCGCTCCCCGGGACGCTAACGGAGCGGCAGTCGTTGCCGGGCCCGCACAGACCACGCCGCGAGCCGGTTTCCGACCCGCGCCGCCACCCGCACTTCTCGCGCAGCGGTCGCCAATCAGCGAATGACGTCCGGAGGAACCGAACCGTCGAGATACCGCCAGTTCTTGATGAACGAGATCAGGTCCGCCATCTGTTCGAGCGAAATGTTCCGTTCGAGTCCTTCCGGCATCAGCGAAACCCCGCTCGAAACCATCGTGTCGATGTTGTCCCGCAGCAGCGTGACGGTCTTCCCTTCGGGTTGCATCAGCGTGACCGAAGTCGCTGTTTCGCCGGCAATCACCCCGGTGTAGGTGATCCCGTCCACGTCCACGATCGTGTACGCGAAGTAGTTGTTGTCGATCGCCCGGTTCGGATCGAGAATCGCCGTCAGCAGATACTCGGGAGTCTTTGTACGGGAATCCGAAATATCGGGAGCAACCTGGACACCGATCTCGCCGATCCGATGGCAGGTGCTGCAATGTTGCTTGAACACCTCCTGCCCGCGCAGCGGGTCCGACGGCAGTGAAAGTGACGGCTGGTACTTCGCCAGAACTTCCTGCCGTGCGGCGGGAGTCAGTGCCGCAAAGACCCGCGTTGCCCGCTTGCGGTTCTCCGCACTTCCCGAGCCGGTCAGGCGACGGATACTCGCTGCGTCAATCATCTGCGGGGGAACCAGACCACTTTCCACCGCGTCGAGCAGGGCCGTCACCCGAGCCGGGGAGGAAAGCATCGTGCGGATCGAAGCGGCCCGCACGTTGGCCGGCTGCATCGTCAGCGTGCCGAGCAGCAGCGTGCCGATATCGGCAGTCCGGAACTGCGCCAGCACATCAATCGCGGCGGCCCTTGCTTCCGAGTCCGGATCCTCCTCGATGATCCGGTGCAGCGTCGGTCCCGCATTCTCCCACGAATCGTGAGCCAGGGTCGCAATCGCCAGCAGTCGCGTTCCGGAGTCCGCACCGGACGTTGTCGCGATCGTGTGCATCTGCTGCAACCAGTCGGTGAGCTTCTGCTGCGCGGTCTCGCTGACCTGCGGGATCAGCGTCTCGACCCGCAGGCCCCGTCGCCTCAGCCCGGCTGCCAGCGAAGCCATCTCCTTCTGCGTGGCGGGCACCGCGAGCAACTGCGAGAGCTGCTCGGGGGACGCGGTCGCCCCCGCGACCTCGTACAGCTTCTCGAACGCCGACTGCGCAACACTCTGGCTGCGATTGATGTGCGCAGTCGACGCGGGCCGGGCACGCAGGGTTTCAAAGACGATCTCCGGCGGAGCCGTAGCCACCGCTTGCGCAATCCATTCGTCCGCCTCGCGATGGCTCAGCACGACCGACAGGTCACCCGCCGGCTCCTTCGCAATCGAGGGAAGTTCAAGCGCCGCCTGGAACAACACCGCACCACTGGCAGACTGGCGCGCCAGCCGGCTCACCTCCGACGCGACCTCCGGCTCCTGCACCTCCCGGTTGCCTGCCACCAGAATCGCCTGTTGCTGAACGTGGCAATCGGCATCCCGCAGCGCAACAAGCAGATCGTCCGTCGACAGCACGCCGAAACGGTCCAGAAGACGCAGTGCAAGCGTCCTCGCCTGCGGCATCGGGCTCTCCCCGAGGACCTGCGACAACCGCTCGGTGACCCCGTCCTTGCCCCCCTCCAGCAACTTGCGGAAGGCCCAATGGCGATGCCATCCGTTGCTGTGCTCCAGGAGCGCACACCAGTCGGCAGGGGTTTCAATCACGACAGCCGCATCGGCCCGTGTCCCTTCTGACGGAAGCACCGATGCAACCGCGGGACTGTCCCACAGGCTGGTCACCTTCCAGATGCGACCGCGATCGTTCCCCAGCACGAGATCCGGACGCGTCTTGAGCTCCTCGGGCATGAACTGCGGGTGCTCAATCACCGCCCGGTACATATCCACGATGTACAGCGCCCCGTCCGGTCCGTACGTCAGGTTCACCGGACGGAACCATTCGTCAGGAGACGCGAGAAACTCGATGCCAGGCCGATCGATGTACGAATCGAATGTCGCTCCCCGTTCAGTCAGAACCGCCCGGTGCACCAGGTTCCCGGTCGGATCGCAAACGAACGCGTTCCCGTAGAACTTCCCGGGAAGGCAGTCCCCCCGGTAAATGCACAGCCCGCACGCAGCCGTGAACTGGTTGGCATGCAGGTTGGAAGTCGTCCACGCCCGGCTGATCGGATACAGCCGAGAATCGTCGCCCGCCGGCAGCACATCATGAAACACCTTGGCGATGGCCGCCTGCGGATTCCGCTTGAGCGCCCGCTCCTCCATGATGATGTGCTTGCACGGATGACGGTTATCGCACACGATGCGGTTCCCCCTGTCATCAAACGACAGGCCGAACTGCCCCAC
>CAZUXX010000174.1:6166-7197 GCA_964624215.1 uncultured Planctomycetaceae bacterium | reverse complement strand
ACCGGAGCGATGCAATGAACCGGCGCGGAACTCCGGAGGGACCAGTGGTCCTGCTCGGCTCGGCCAATTCTGTCTTTACCGCCGACCTCGCACGCGTCTTCGTCGAACGTGGCTATCCGGTCAAACTCGTCTCGCTTCAGCAGCCCGGCCACAACCTCCCCGAATCAGTCGACTGGATCGATGCACGTCCCCGCTCCCTGGCGGCGAAGGTGGGCTTTCGGCTCATCCGGCCGTTCGCTCACCAGATCCAGAAGCGCTGGATGAAGCGCTCCCTTCCGCACTTTCAGGCAGTCACGGGAAAGCAGCATCCCGACGAATGGCAGTGGGCCGTCTGGGATCAGTTCGAACATGCCTGGCGACTCTCGAGGCTGGTACTGCGGCAACGACCGCGCTGCGTCATCGGTCAGGAACTGGCTGGATACGGAGTTTCTGCAGCACTCTGCCGGGGGATTCCGCGAATCCTTCATCCCTGGGGAAGCGACATCTTCTTCACCCCGGAAAGCTGGCCAGGGGCCTATCGTCTGATCCACTTCGCGGTCCATCACTGCGAACTGCTGATTCCCAGTTCAGTCACTGCAGCACAACACCTCGTGAATCGCTTCGGTGTCCCCGAAGAGCGGGTCCTCGGCCTCTCATTCGGAATCGACCCGTCCTGCCTCGTCCAGACCAGCCCCGAAGAGAGGGCCCACCTCTGCGCAGCATGGGGCATCGATCCGGGCCGCGTGATCGTTCAGAACGCTCGCCGATTTCGTCAACACTGGGGATGCGAACCCGCTTTGGCGGCGTTTCTGCAAGTTGCACGCGAGGCCCCGCACACGCACTTCGTTCTGATCGGAGGAGCCTCCGGCCTTCCGGAAATTGCCGCCGCCCGGCAGTCCGTTGAACAGGCAGGCCTGGCAGATCGATTCACGATTCTCGACCGTAGGATCTCACCCGACGAATATCAGCAACTGGCCCGGATCACCGACATTTCGGTCTCATTGATGGGCCGTGGAGACATGCGCTCCGCCAGCGTCCTGATCCACGCCGCG
>CAZUXX010000174.1:5868-6156 GCA_964624215.1 uncultured Planctomycetaceae bacterium | reverse complement strand
CATTGCCGAACATCCTGAATTCCGGGTGATGGAACAGGAAGGGCTTCGTGCATCCTTCGTCAATCCGTCAGACATCCAGTCCATCGTCACGGCCATCACCACCTACATCGACGACCCCAAGCGACGCTCGCAGGAGGCCGAGATCAATCAACAGTTCATCCTCGAGCACGAAAACCAGCCCCGGCAGATGGACCGGATCATCAGACGCATCAACGAAACCTGCGAGAAGTTCTATCACGCTCAGGGCAGGTAGAATGCGATGACGCCCACACGACAAGGACGTCGAGT
>CAZUXX010000174.1:0-5858 GCA_964624215.1 uncultured Planctomycetaceae bacterium | reverse complement strand
GTCGGCACCAAAACTCAACGCACGAATCATCACGGTCACTCCGACGGCCATGATTCAGCCGACACCACTTCCCACTTCAGCCTCGGACGCACCGCTCCCGGAATCGGGCCTAGATACCCCGCGTCGTTCCCCGCTTCTGTCACCGTGAACCGGACGGCAGACTCTTCCACCGCAATCGCGTACCGGTACTGCCGAGCGACAATCAGACGAATCGCGTGCAGACCGTCATTCAGCAGCCCCCCCGGGATCTGACACCCCAGCTGCACACGGCCCGGCTCAAACGCCTGCGGCGTCGAATACGTCTGAAAACGGATCGATTGCTCGGCATCGAACAACTGCGCATTCACGTGCAGCAGCGACTCCGGCTGACGAACATCGAGCAGAACATGCAACGCCAGCGGCGAATCGACCGTGATCGCCTCCTCATCCTCCACATCAATACACACCGCCAGCAGCTTCACCCGGTCGTCACCCGGAGCCTCCGCCTCATCCCAGCGACGCTCCAGTTGCGAGCCCCCCTGACCAGCCAGATACGCCGCAATCACCGACTCCGCATCTCCGTCCTGCACGAGTCGGCCATGATCCAGCTGCAAGACCCGGCTGCACAACTGTCGGACCGCTTTCACATTGTGACTGACAAACAACACCGTGCGTCCGCCCGACGTGAATTCCGAGATCCGCGCCAGACACTTCTTCTGAAAAACCGCATCTCCCACCGCGAGCACTTCATCAATGATCAGAATCTCCGGCTCCAGATGCGCCGCGATCGAGAACGCCAGTCGCACCGCCATCCCGCTGGAGTACCGTTTCACCGGCGTATCCAGCGACGCTTCTACTCCGGAGAACTCCACGATCTCATCGAGTCGCGCCCTCACCTGCGATCGCGACATCCCCAGGATCGCCCCGTTGAGGTAAATGTTCTCGCGACCAGTCAGTTCGTGATGAAATCCCGTACCGACTTCGAGAAGCGAACCCGCTCGACCGGCGAGTCCAACACGACCGCTCGTCGGTCGGACAATCCGGCTGAGGATCTTCAGCAGCGTGCTCTTGCCCGCCCCGTTGTGCCCGATGATGCCGACCGTTTCTCCCTGACGAATCTCGAACGAAACGTCCTTCAGCGCTTCAAGGGTACGCCCGGCCGGGACTCCCGGCGGACGATAACGCCCCAGCGTCACCAGCCGCGCCGCTCCGTACTGCAGCACTTCAGACAGCCGGTTGACGGCCACAGCCGTCCCCAGCTGATACGTCTTGGAAACTCGTTCGGCGATGACGGCGACATCGGCCATGGAGAGAGGCGGGCGGCAGGTGACAACCGGAAGCGTCAGGCGAAAAAGCGGTACGGAGCAGACTCAGCCATCCGCGACGCACACAGTGCGGCTTCCCGCAGGTGGTAGTCGCCCCACTGGCACGACTCCCCACACGGCACAGACCGCCCCGGCGGAATATGGTCCCACCCGTTCGGGCGATGGTAGACCGCGTGCAGCAGCAGCCCTTCGTGCGTACCCGTTCCCCCCAGATACGTCTCACTCAGGAGAGTCTGCAGAACCGTCAGGCCCGCCTGACGATACCGGCTCGCATCAGCATCCCCCCGGGCCTCAAGCCAGTCGCCGAGTTTCAGCAGTCCCTGCGCAGCGATTGCAGCCGCCGAACTGTCGACCGGCTCATGCTCGTTGAACGGATCCGCCGGCCGTTCGCGGTGATCCGGCATCTTCGCCAGTCCCGGCGCCACGGTGTCCCAGTACGGAACGCCATCGCTCGGAGTCGACTCGATGTAAAAGTCGCAGGAGGCACGCGCGGCCCGCACCCACACTGCTTCAATCTCGTCCCGGCTACCCAGCGGAGCAAGTTCCTCGTCCGGCACAGTCGACAGAAACTCCAGCTCTTCAGCATAGCCGAGCATGATCCACGCCAACCCGCGGGTCCACGTGCTGAACGGGCTGTACCCCTGCTGAGTCGACGGGCACCGGTACCGGCCGTCATTCATGTTGAACAGACTCTCGTGCGCCACTCGCCCGCGGACGTCGTACGAGTCACGCCCCTCGCCATAAAAGACGTTGTAGCGGGCCGTCACCCGGGCATGCTGCACCAGACGCTCCAGCAGCGAGATCGGCTCATCATTCTCGCCCATCAGCCGATGCCCCAGAAGATGCGCCAACGCCAGCGAACGCAGCGAGCGAATCGTGTCGCAGAACAGCGAGTGGGGACCGTTGAAGGAGTAGATGTATCCATCCCCGTCCTGGGTCCGGCTCCATCGCGCCGCCTGCACGGCACCGCTGACCTTCAGCCCCAGCTCGCAGGTCTCGAGCATGTGCTCAAGCGCCGGGACGCGCCCGTCAAGAATCAGCCGCCGCAGATTGCCATACGTACTGACATTATTGAACCCGTGGTCGTGCACCCCGATGTGCGAGACATGCGCAGCCATGAATCGCCGCAATCCGTCGAGACCGACCTCGAGAAACTCTTCATCCTCAGTCGCTTCGAACTGCAGAAACGCCGAACCGTACTGGAATCCCTGCGTCCACTCTGTCCAGCCGCGGGCCGTGTAACGCCCCTCAACTGTGAAAACCGGCGATCCTTCACTCGGCTTCCAGCGATTCTGCAGGTGGCGAATGGTCGCCGCAGAACGTTCCCACATCCGCTCAATGGCAGCAGCCAGATCGCTCGGCGTCAGGGTGGAATTCAGCTCGATCATGGAAAAACACACACTCGGGAAAGGGGCGGTCCGGCGAGAGTGTACGTCCCGGCGACGGCGGCGGGGAGCGACCCTCGACAAATGGCGTCCTGCTTCGGTCAGAAGGCTCCGGATCCCGGTTCTCACAACGGGAATCACAGATCCCGTGGACGGGTATTCAGCCAGAACGTACGGCATCTGGCGTCGATGTCCACTTCACTCGGCAGAAGTTCGACCCGCTGCATGCGACCGGACTCGTCGGCAACGAGCGTCGCCGCGCTGATCTGGTCCCCCAGGTCCGCGTCCCGGGCAAGTGCCGCAATCACCGCCAGTCGCCAGCGAAGCTGCGGATAGGCCGGTACCCCCAGCTCCGCAAAGCTCCACTTCTCAAAGCGAGTCAGACCGTTCGACCACGGCCTCAGGCTTTCCGGCAACCGGTCTTTCGCCGCCTCATCAATGGAAACCTGCACGACCACCTGCCGCGGAGAATACACCGCCCAGCTCGGCCAATGGTCGTACCATCCCGTTCGTTCCAGAACCGGCAGACAGACAGCAGCCACAATCACCGCCGTCGCCAGCGGACGTGCAACGCGTCGCGGTGGCTCCGTCACTGCGGACTCGACCGCTTCACTCCCCTCATCGCGGGCAAACAGCAGCACATTCTGCAACAGGAACAGCACATTCCAGATCAGGACCGGAGGCTCGTGCCCCAGCCCCAGCGGCCCCAGGGCCAGCAACAGGGCCAGGTGCAATACAAACGATAACCCGACCCCGGCAGGACGGCTCTGCCGCAGCACGAGCAGCACCGCCACGAGCAGTTCACCCGCAGGCATCCCCCAGATCAGAAGCCGGCGCACCTCGTCCGTCAGCCCCCGCACATCACGGCCAATCGAATCCATCAATCCCGTCAGCAGCATCTGCCCGTGCGCTTCCACAAACGCCGGATCGAGCTTCGAAACCGCCGACCAGAAGTAAACGCTGATCACCACGCCCCGCATCAGCGACAGGCTCCGTTTCGGCCCGGCCAGGGCAGCCACAGTCATCAGCAGCAGATGCCATGCCCACGGCTGCAGCCGATGTTGGTCCAGTGCAATCAGACCGCTCCAGCTGAGGGCAAGTGCAAGCAACAGCCCGTAGCGCATCCGCGGCCACTGCGGAGCCAGCAGCAGTCCGCACGACGACAGCATCAGGACCACCACCAGAATCCAGTCAACCTCGCCAGGTGTCCTTGTGAGCGCCTCCGCAAACGGAATCTGCGGGAACGTCGACTGCGGGGTCCACAGCCGCCACGTCCAGCCAACCAGAATCAGCGTGAACAGCCCAATCAGCCGCTCCAGCCACGTTCGCCTGCATTCAGGAGCAGTGATCCGCGGCATGTCGCATCGCAGGGGAATAAGGCATCATCAGACTCTCGCAACACCCCGACACGCCAGACCTCAACACGCTGGCGGTAATGAACGATGCCACACTCCCGGACAAGGGCTAGTCACCCTTCAGGGACTGGGGCACGAACGGCTCAATCGCCACAAAGGCGCGTCCCGCCTCATCGGTCCGCACTTCCTTGACCAGACCAGCCTGGCGGATGCAGCTGTTGATCATCAGCGACCACGTCGTCTTCTGGGGTCGATACGAAACAAGGTGCGTCTCCAGGTCCACTTTCGCCTGTTGTGTCTTGTACTCGTTCACGATGATCGGCACTTCGATCGCCGCAGCGGCCGCATCCAGCACGTCCTGCAACGAAACTTCATCGAACCCGATCTCGACGAACTTGAACATGGCCGGAGCATAGTCCGACTGGTTAATCGGATTGTCGATCGGCCACCCCACCGGCCAGGGATCGCTGATATCATCCAGCGGCTGCACGACAAGCTGAATCTGTCCCGCCGGATTCCGTAGCGGGCGGAACCCGAGCCCCGCCTCCTGCAGTGCAATCGCCAGCGCCGTCCCACCCGAGAAGCCTTCCAGCCGGTTCTTGACGACCCCCGGCGGATGCTTCGCCAGATATGCCTCGGCCGACGACTGCAGGACGAGCGAATGCCCCGCCGGCAACGGCAGCTTCGACAGCGCTTCCTTCAGCGGCAGATCTTCCACCTCCTCCGTCGCCGGCTCGCTGAGGGCCTCAAACAGCTCGTTGAACTGCAGGCGGGAGAGCCCCCACAACGGCTGGCCTTCCGGCGCCCCCTGCGCCCCGTACGTTTTCAGTTCATCAACCCACTCGGCAAACGCGTTCGCCTCATCAAGCCCGAACCCCCGGTCAGGGAACTCGAGCGTCCCTTTCGAACCCAGCGCCCCTACGAGCGTCACCGTACGAAGGGTGCCACGCGTCTTCTCCGAAACTTCCGGCTTGTCTCCGGCGATCGCCTGGCGAAAACGCACATCGATCCCCAGATCCGAAAGCGCTTTGGCCCACCGTTGAGACTCCAGCGCACCACCAAAGCTGGGCGTCAGAATCGTGACATCCACAAATGTCCTGGGCCCGTCCAGCGGCTTCCCTCCGGGAGGTCGGGACACCTGCGGCCCCGTACCCCGCTGCGAATCCTCGGAGAATCCGAAACGATAGCCGCCCCGCAGCGGAGCCGATGGATCCGACGATTGCGGCTGGGCCAGCACGGTCGAGACGCAGACCAACAGCACCGGCATCGACAGAACGGGCCAGACAGGGCAGGGGAGTCGCAACATCAGAAAACCTCCGTGACGTTGACCGAATCCTACGACGACGTTCCCGGCAGGGGAACACGAAGTTGACCGCCCCCCGGCGACACCTCGCGCTCTGCCGTGTTCAGACGCCCCGCCCGGCCACATCCGCCGAAACGCCCGCTTGACGACTCTGACGACCTACGCCCAGTCGGCATCCAGCACGATGCGGTATCGCGCCCGGCCGTTTCGAAGGTGATCGAACGCTTCGTTCACCTGGCTCATTGGAAAACGTTCCACTGTCGGGGCAATCTGATGCCGAGCGGCAAACTCCAGCATCATGGCGATGTCAGCCGGTGACCCTGTCGGAGATCCGGACACATTCCGTTCCCCCGGAATGAGGTCGAATGCCGAGATCGGAATCGGTTCCAGCACCGCACCCACCACATGCATCCGCCCCTGCGGAGCCAGCGTCCCCAGATAGGCCGGCCAGTCCAGCGGCACATTGACCGTCACCAGCAGAAAATCGAGTGAGCCGGCCAGCGACTTGATC
>CAZUXX010000173.1:0-7210 GCA_964624215.1 uncultured Planctomycetaceae bacterium | reverse complement strand
TGACCTCTTCGATACGCTCCTTGATGGCGTCGGCCACGGCGACCGCGTTCGAACCGCGCTGCTTTCGGATACCCAAGCCCACGGCCGGCTTGCCGTTCACGCGGCTGATCTGCCGGACGTCGGCCAAGCCGTCTTCGACGCGGCCGACCTGGCGGATGCGCACGACCTGCGTCGAGGGCCGCCCGCCCCGCTGGCTGATGACGAGGCGCTCGAAATCCTCGACGGATTTCGCTTCGCCCATCGTGCGCACGTTCGATTCCTGCCGAGCGGTCGTGATGTAGCCGCCCGGCACCTCGGCGTGCTGGGACTGGATCGTCTGAAGGGGATGGGCGGCACGCTGATCCTCGGAACCGAAGAATTCGACATGGTCTCGCGGACGCTGGTGCACGTGCAGCAGCCCCCGACCGGCATCCTCCGTGCATTCGTCTGTCCGCCTGCGGACCTCTCGCCACCAAAGTCGATTCCCGCGGATGTAACGACGATCAATGCCCTCAACTGGGATGTGCAGGGGGCTTACGAGGCGATCTCCCAGACGGTCGACATGTTCTCGGCACCCGGGACAACCGAACGCTTTCTGAACCAGGCGGCCGAGGCCCCCAATGGCCCGGGCGTCCATCCCAAGGAAGACTTCCTCGATCTGCTCAACGGGCGGATCTACGTGGTTCAGAACTTCCCGAAGGGAGGGACGGCAGAGGACCAGCAACTCCTCTTCTTGCTCGGCGTGAATGACGAGCAGCGGATGCAGGAGGTCGTCGCCAAGGTGATGGATTCCGCCGGTGCGGACACCACCTCCCGGGACTTCCGCGGAACAAGGATTTACGAGCAGCAGAACCAGCAGGGGCCGTTCCAGCCTGCCATCGCCATCTCGGGTGGCTACCTGATGTTCGGCATGAATGTCGGCCTTCTGGAATCGGTGCTGCGTGGGGATTCCGACTCGCTGGTCGGTTCGGATCTGTACCAGGAAGTGAAGCAACACATCCCCGCTCAGGTCTCGACGATGGCGTTCTCGCAGTCGGACCGGGCCATGGAAATGCTGTTCGAGTCGATGAAGGAAGCGATGCAGGATAACCCTGACTTCGATGCCTCGGTGCTGCCGGACTTCGACGCGATTCGAAAGTACTTCACCGTGAGCGGTTCGTACTCGGTTCCGGACGAAAACGGTGTGTACGCCGAGTCGTTCTCGCTGAAGGCCAACGACTAGAAGGTTGTTCTCCGCGCATGCGGGGAAAAGTCAGTGATTGATCGATACTCGCAGCCACTTGCAGGGTTTAACCTGCAGGTGGCTGCTTTTTTGCGTTCCACGCAAGATCGGCTCTGAATTCGAGTGATCCTTCCACCCGGGACAACTTCATGAACACGTGTCGTATCGTGCTCGCCGCCGGCCTGGTCGTTGGCGTCGCCGGCAGCGCGCCGGCCCAGGACGAGCGCCCTTCTCCGGCGAATCTGTTTGAACGGCTCGATTCCGACGGAAACGGCCGGTTAACCGAAGACGAAGTCCCCGAGTCGCGGCGGCGATTCTTTGAGCGGTTGCTGCGTGCCGGTGATCGCAACGACGATGGCGTCCTGACGCGGGACGAGTTTGTACGGGCTTTCTCGGAGACCCGTCCCGATGGGTCTCGTGGCGGACCGGACGGAGATCGTCCCCGCGGAGGCCCGGGTGCTTTTGTAGAGCGGTTTCGCGAACTGGATCGCCGCGGCAATAACGACGGGAAGGTCACGCCCGACGAAGTTCCGGAAGAAGGCCGCGAGCGCTTCATGCAGATGCTCGAACGAATGAATCGGGATGCCCTGGATCTGGAACAGTTCGCGAACATGGAGCAGCGGTTCCGTGAAGGCCAGCGCCCGGGGCCGGAAGAACGCGAGGGGGATCGGGATCGGCCACGCCCGGAAGGGGGAGAACGCGGCAGCGATCGTCCGCGTCCACCCGGTGTATTTCGCCCGGCATTTCTGCGGGTGCTTGACGCGAACGGCGATGGCCTGCTCAGCCGTGATGAACTCCGGTCGGCCGGAGAAAAGTTCAACGAACTCGACCGGAATCGGGATGGTCAACTCGACATGGGCGAACTGATGGGCCGCTCGCCGATGGGGGAGGCGGGTGACCGGCCGCGGTTCGGACCGCGGGAGGGGGATCGTCCCGGTCCGTCGCCGGAAGCCCGCGAGAGAGACCGGCCGCGTCCCGAATCGCGCGATGGCGATCGCCCGCGTCCGGAGTCTCGTGATGGCGACCGACGCCGGCCGGAGCGCGAGGGAGATCGTCCGCGACCCGAACGTGAACGCGAGCGGGAGACTGAACGCGACTGAGGCGGAGTCAGCTCGCCGGCGCATTCAGCGAAATCAGACTCCCTCCTGTTTCACCGCCATCCCGGTCGAAGCAGGAGGGAGGTCTTGTTGCGCCGCCCGGGGAGCATCAGGGCTGTGCGAATGAGAGTGAAGAGACCGGCGGCACGCCCGGGTATTCGCGACCGTGGCCGTTTGACATGGCCGGTCAAAGAGCAGAGCCGGCGGCAGCCGCGGCGCCGGTCCGGCCGGTGCGCGCACAAAAAAACCTCCGCAAGATGCCGGTCGGGCTGGTCTGTGCAGACCCGCAATCAAAGGTGGGCACCGTCGCCCCGGCTAGTGTTTTCCGGCAGGACTGAGCAATCTCAGACTCCGGACCTACACGCGACCGAGGTAGCACACGGTTCCCTGCGGGTTGCTTGTAGGGTCCACAAATGCAGCCCGGTGTCGTACACCGCAGAGGTTGATGTCGAAGCCGTAACCTCAACACCGGACTGCTAGCCCGGTCGCAGGTGAGTGGCAAGATGTTCTGCGTCGGCCTGTGCACGAATGCGGGAGTCCGTGCCGGGCGGTCAGGCAACAGTCGGCGGCGTGCCACCCAAACCCGATCGGTAACGGCTGGACATGCTCCGGCATCCCCCGGCCACCGCGTCGCCTCACAACCGCGATTCGTCAACGTTCTTCGCCAGCCAGCTGGCGAACCATCGCAGGACGTCTTCTTCCGCATGGGCCTCGATCACGAGTCCGTGTCGTGTCGGACGCAGCTCGATCTGCACGTGGTCGAGTGCTTGAAAGGACGCTCGGGCCATCTTGCGGCGATACGCCCCGTCGAAGTCGTCCGGGAGTGGCAGGCGGGACCAGTACGAGCCACGGCCCAGGACGAGGAACAGGCTCGACAGCCGCAGCTGCTCCGACGTGGGGCGTTCCCGATTGCGGGCGATGGCATCCCGGAGCAGCGGCAAGGCGTCTGCCGTCCCTCCGCCAGCCCAGACGGCCCCATCGGCAACGCAGAAGGTTCCATGCAGGGGTAGCAGTTCATCGGCAATGAGGAGTTCGTCCTCCTCGATGAAGCGGTGAAACACGATGTCGTCGCGTGTCAGGGTTTCCAGCGTAGTTCCCTCGCCCGACGGATTGAGGCTCTCGTCGGAGAGGATGGTCCCGATCACTGCGTTGGCGGACCGGCGGAACACCGCGGCATGAACCAGCTTCATCCCGCCAATGAATCGAATCGACTGCTCACTGTCGATGGTCGCCTGGACGAACAGGTCGAGATGCCCGGCCTCAACCGTTTCTTCCAGACACTCCAGAAGCTTCTGCATGTGAGAATTGACCACGATGGCAGACGGACGATCGGGCGGCTCGGACGGGATGGAGACGCTGCGCACGAACTCAATGAGCCGGAGCAGAAAGGCCTGCGGGAGTTCATCGAGCTTCACCGACAACGAGATGAACAGGGCACGGTCCCGGTCGATGAGTGATGTGAACATCGACTGCCGGGGTTCTATCTGCGACAGGCGCTGTGCCAGTTCGGAGCCTTCCACTCCGTTGATGGCCAGGGCCACGTCGATCCGCCGGGCCGAGTCGTTGACGTTGAGGCTTCCTGTGATGTCCTGGCAGCCGGTGATCGTCGCGTCGAGCAGTTCGATCAGCGTCCGATTGAACGCGGTTCGTTCAGCAAAGTCGACGAGCGGTTCGTCGTCCCGTCGCTGGAGTCGCGGGCCGGCCTCACGCCACAGCGTCTCGTGAAACGTCCGGCGCGCCGAGTCCGAAAGTTCATCGAACCGAAGGGCGACCGTGAGGTCGTGCCGGGCGGCAATCTGCTGTGGTGCCTGGTTCATCCCGCTCAGGCGAGCGAGAAGATGCGGCACATCCCCCTCGGCAATATAGAAGTGGTTTCCGTCGAAGCGGATCGTGGCCTCTCGATTCTCGCGGCCATTCTCACCCGGTTCGATCAGGGAAAACAGGTCGCCTTTGTCGTCAAACGCCTCCAGCCGGGCATCAGGAGTCATACAGCTTTCGAGCAGAACGAAGGCCTTCTCCCGATCCGTGATGGAAGCAAAGACCACGCCCCGCGGATTCAGCGAATCGAGCTGCTGCCACAGATCCGTCGGTTCTGACTCGCTGCTGTCGGCAAGGGTCACGGTTTCACCACTCTCGGACCGCTCGACCTCAATCGCAACAGGGGGCTGCTGACCTTGCACCTCATCCTTGTCGCTCGTCGCCTGTACCTGGACGATCTGATGCGTCTCCGCCGTTGCCTCCGGTGCGACGAGCCCTGCAGGGACGACCAGCTGTCCCACCGGTCGCTCGCGGTGGACTCCATCGAATGCGATCTCTCCGAAGACGGTCTCCCGCAGCGTCTCTCTCAGATCCGGACGCTGGATCATTCCAAACAGGGTGTCGAGAATCTCTTTCGTACGGTCGATGCTGCGGAGGCTGACCATGAGATAAGGGACTCCGAGTCGCGGGCTGTTCAGCTCCGGAGTCTCCCCCGTGGAAGGCTTCCCGGGCTGGCGCTCGTCGGCCGCGGCCGACGAGCCAACTAGGAGCATGATCGGCGTCAGAGCGACGAGGCGGCTATGCATTGAGTCCCTCCCTTTCGCGGTCTGGTTGGAGCCGCGTGTCTGGTCCTGGCCGGGAATCGGGGGGCCGCAACAGCCATCAGTCAGGCGCCGAAGCCGTTCCGGCGGACGACGCGATGAAAATGCAGCTCGACTTCGCGGTCGACAACGCGTCGCAACCCCTCACTCAGGCAGCGGGGCTCGTTGTCTCCCTCACCCAGCCTGACAATCTCGGACAGCGGAGTGCCGGGAGTGACCGTGAACGTCGACTGGTGGATGATCTGGTTCCCTGCATCAAGCTCAGGAACGATGAAGTGCACCGTGGCGCCGTAGGTCAGCATGTGGTGACTGTAGGCGTCGTGATAGGGACGAAACCCCGGGAAGGACGGCAGCAGCCCGTGGTGCAGGTTGATGATTCGTCCGCCGGCGAATTCCCAGCAGATGCGGGCTGGCAGAATGCGCATGTAACGGGCCAGCACGACGTAGTCGACTTCATACTCGTCGAACAATTGGGCCATGCGCTGGTTGTCGGGATTCCCCTTCTCGTCGCCGATGCAGTGAAAGGGGACGTCAAACTGTTCAGCAATTCCCTGGCAGGCCGAGCGATTGCCGATCATCACGGCAGCCTGTGCCTTGAGACGGCCATCGCGAATATCCCGCAGGACAGCGAGGGCAGGTTCCGGCCGGTAGGTAGTGCACAGTGCCAGCCGGGGGGGCCGCGCGTGCTCGTCGCGGGACCAGGTCCGCACGGCAAGTCCCTTCTCGCGACCGACTTCCTCCATGCGGGAGCGCAGTTCGGGAATACTGATCTTTCCGGTTGGCCACTCGACCCGGACCAGCATCGCGAACAGCCGCTCGCGATCGTGGTCGTACATCTGGATTTCCTGGATGTTCGCCCCGGATGTCGTCACATAATGAACGATCGGGTCGGCCAGGCCGTGGTTATCCGGACCAACGGCGGTGATCGTCACATGCATAGGTGCCTCCCTGCGCTGGGCCGAAGCAGCTACTCGACTTCGAACACGAACTCGACTTCGACGGACGCATTCAGGGGCAGGGCGTTGACGCCGATCGCCGCACGGGCGTGGCGTCCGGCATCTCCCAGGAGTTTTTCGAGCAGCTCAGATGCCCCGTTGGCGACAACAGACTGCCGGTCGAAATCGTCCTCGCTCTGGACGAACACACCGATTCGGACCACCCGTCGCAGTCGAGAGAGATCGCCGTCGAGTTCTCCCTTCAAAACGGCAAGGCCGTTCAGCACACACTGGGCCGCAGCCTCCTGGGCCTGATCGACCGGCACCATCCCCGGCACCTTCCCGGTCGCCAGCAGCGTCTGCCCGGTGACCGGCAACTGCCCGCTCACAAACACGAGATTTCCCGTTCTGACGGCGGGAACGTAGGCAGCAACCGGCTTGGGAGGCTCGGGCAGGGTCATCCCCAGTTCCGCGAGTTTCTGTTCGATCATGACGTCGCGTCTTTCCTGTGCCTGGACTCCCGTCACCTTCCCCGAATTCGAGGGCGAATTGTAACGGCCGCCCCACGGCGGGCACAGATCAGTCAAAAACGCAAGCAGCACCACGAGACCCGCAAGTCCCAGTGGCAGGGCTTGCCTCAGCGAGAAGCATGGCCCCGGAGTGACTTCCACGGCTGGCCGATCTGACTCGGCAGGGCGGTTGGCTGACACGGCACGTTCTCTCCTGATGGATCCGGAAATGAAAATGTCCCGGCTGCCGCGTGTCGCGGGCCGGGACACGAGTTCGCATCCGGGAAAAGTGTAGCGTCAGCGTCAACGACGTTCCTGCCCGGGGGCCGCTCCGTCATCACCGTCGGCCGGGCCTCGAATCCCCGGGACGGGATCGAACACCAGTCCGAGGTTCGCCGGGCCCGTTCTCAGGAGATCGTCGCCA
This sequence comes from uncultured Planctomycetaceae bacterium, assembly GCA_964624215.1. GTDB lineage: Bacteria > Planctomycetota > Planctomycetia > Planctomycetales > Planctomycetaceae > CAZUXX01. Next base: position 465 of record CAZUXX010000173.1, on the reverse strand, counting down.
GCGTCTTGAGGATGCGGGCGGCAATCTTGTAAGGGTCAGCCTGCGAGTTCGGGCGACGGTCTTCGATGTAGCCACGGTAAGCATCGCCCTCGACGAAGCTGTGCGGCACCCGCACCGACGCACCACGGTTGGCAACCCCGTAGTTGAACTTGTCGATCGACTGCGTCTCGTGCAGACCGGTCAGACGGAGGTGGTTGTCAGGACCGTAAGCGGCGATGTGCTCGTCCTTGTACTTCTCGAAGGCGGCCATCATCTTCTCGACTTCCTGCACCAGGTCGCGGAGATGGAAGGGCTTCGAGAGGATCTTTGCATCTTTGGGCGCCTTGTTGTCCGGATTGAGCGCCACGGCGGCAAAGCCGGTGATGAACATGATCTTGAGCGTGGGGTCGAGCTCTGCTGCACGCCTCGCAAGTTCGATCCCATCCATCTCCGGCATCACGATGTCCGTCAGCAGCAGATCGAAGT
>CAZUXX010000172.1:4539-7216 GCA_964624215.1 uncultured Planctomycetaceae bacterium | reverse complement strand
TACCATTTCCAGACGTTCGATCGAGCCGGTTTCGGGAAAGTCAGAGACTCCGATTTGGAGAGAGAGGCGTCCGGATGCGAGTTCTGCTGTTCTGGAGTGGCGGGAAGGACTGCGCTCTGGCCCTTTCGGCTCTGAAAGAACGGCAGGACTGCCAGATCGCCGGACTGCTGTGCACATTCACTCGACCCCAGGAGCGGGTCTCGATGCACGGAGTGCGTCGGGAGTTGATCCAGCAGCAGGCCGCTGCTTTGGGTGTCCCGCTGTTCGAATCGTGGATCGAACAGGGGGCCCCGAACGCAGACTACGAAACAGCGGTGCGAACGACGCTGGTCGACGTGGGTGAGCAGATCGATGCCGTTGCGTTTGGCGATCTGTTTCTTGAGGACGTCCGGACCTATCGTGAAGGCCTGATCGGTCCGACCGGATACGAATGCCTGTTCCCTCTGTGGGGCCGACCGACGGACCGCGTCGCCCGCGAATTCATCGCGGCGGGCTACCGGGCCTGCCTGTGCTGCGTCGACAGTCACGCCGTGTCGGCCTCCCTGTGCGGACGGGAATTCGACCACGCTTTGCTTGCGGAAATTCCTGCCGGAGTGGACCCGTGCGGGGAGAATGGCGAATTCCACACATTTGTTTACGATGCGCCCGGTTTCGCGGCCCCGGTTCCCTTTCAGTCGGGTCGTCAGCACTGCGATGGTCGCTTCGTTTACTGTGACCTCATCGCCCAGGAGTTCGTGCCCAGGAAATGTTGAAAATGACTCAGCTGCAAGGACGAAAATCGGTCTTCGTCACCATGTTTGTGTACACCGTTCTCATCAAGGTGCTGCCGTACGGGCTGATGAGAGCGGGCGTTCACATCGATCCAGAGTCGATGGCCTGGCCCTGGAACTTCTCACCGGCGGTGGCGTTCTTTCTCTATGGTGGCGCCGTCATGGCTCACCGGGGCAAGAGTCTGTTGCTCCCGCCGGCTGTTTACGTGGCGAGTGATCTGTTGATTCTGGTTCTCTCCGGACGGCTGGACTGGGCGATCTACCCCGAGCAGGCAGGCGTGTATGCGGCGATTCTGCTGTGTGCGGCCTGTGGCTGGTGGCTGCGTGAGAACGCACACTGGCTGCGGATTGCCACGTGTGCCATTTTCACACCGGTGCTGTTTTTTGTGGTGACGAACTTCGCTGTGTGGGCGTTCTCGTCGATCTACCCCCACACACCGGAGGGGCTCATCGCGTCGTATGTCGCCGCCATTCCCCATCACCGGAATCTGATGCTGTCGACCCTCTTGTTCAGCGGGGTGCTGTTCAGCCCCCTGGGTGTGCGGGCGGCTGTGCAGGGAACCGCGCCACAGAGTGTGGCGGTTCAGGCCTGATGGGCGAGCCACGCATCGTCTCGCTGATTGCCAGTGCCACGGAGATTGTCTGCGCACTCGGGTATCGCGAGCAACTGGTCGGGATCTCGCACGAATGTGACTTCCCGACCGATGTGAGGTCGTTGCCGGTCTGTTCGGAATCGCGGGTGAACACCGCGCTCACCTCGCGGGAAATCGACCGGCAGGTGAAGGAGTCGGTCGCACAGGCGGTCTCGGTTTACCGGGTCCGCGATGAGGAACTCCGCCGGCTCGCACCGACACACCTGATCACACAGACGCAATGCGATGTCTGCGCGGTCAGCTTGCGGGACGTCGAACAGGCCCTGAGCGAGCTGATTGACTCCCGTCCCCGGGTCGTCGTCCTCGAGCCGATGCAACTCGCGGATCTCTGGACCGATATCCAGAGGGTCGCGAGCGCCTTGGGGGAACCGCATCGCGGGGAGCGTCTGGTTGGGGACCTGCAGGGGCGGCTCGATCGTGTCCGCGAGCGGTGTGCGCCGATCGAGAGAAAGCCGACAGTCGTCTGTCTGGAGTGGATCGACCCACTCATGTCCGCCGGGAACTGGATGCCAGAGCTGGTTGAGATTGCGGGGGGGATGCCCCTGCTGGGACGGGCCGGAGTCCATTCCCCGTGGATGAGTTGGGAGGATCTGCACCAGGCCGATCCCGATGTCCTCGTTGTGCTCCCGTGCGGTTTTGACATTGCCCGTTCGCTCCAGGAACTGGCACCGCTTCTGGATGACGAACGCTGGAAGAGCCTCCGCTGTGTGCGTGAAGGTCGCGTCTACGTGACCGACGGCAACCAGTATTTCAATCGTCCCGGACCGCGACTGGTCGAGTCGGCAGAGCTTCTGGAAGAGCTGCTGCACAATCCGCAACAGGGGCAGAAGTATCGCGGCACTGGCTGGATTCCGTGTCCGCGGAGTGACCGCACGGAGTGGCCGTTTGCCAGTTATTCCGGTCCGGTCATCAGCACGCCCACGAGCAAGTCGTAAAGGGCGTGAGCGCCGACCACGATCCCGAAGCCGCGAAGCAGAAACAGAGCTGCGAAGACAATTCCGGCAAGGGTTCGAAAGACGAATCCGTACCATTGCCGGGAGTCTGAAGCGACCTGTCTGAGTGGCTCCCACGACGCGGCGAGATCCTCTCCGGTCGGCGAGACGTAATGTGCTGCTGCAAAGATCACACTTGAGACAATGACCGAGAGTCCCAGTGCCCATCGTCGCGGGATCAGCAGTGCTCTGGCTGCCCAGTACAGAGCCGGGATGAGGACCAGGCGGAACAGAAACTCTTCGTAGATTCCCGCTCCGAGAT
>CAZUXX010000172.1:529-4529 GCA_964624215.1 uncultured Planctomycetaceae bacterium | reverse complement strand
AAGAACGATCTTCGGAGGGAGATGCAGTGCGCAGAGCGGCAGCCCGTACTGTGAGAACAGGGCTGCGAGAGACTGGCCGAGCACCACCAGACCGACGGCGAACAGCAGGCTCTCACCAAACATTCCGGCCAGGGTGTCGAGGCTGCATTGCCAGTGGTAGCGGCCGACGACTTGCCAGCCCCCGAGAACGACGACCAGGAGAATCGGCAGCAGCCACGGGTACGCGACTCCTGCGTCAAGCATCCAGCTTCTCATCCAGCAGTCGGCGCCGTTACGCGCCTCGGTGAGCGCGGATGCTTCGGCCGCCACCTCGTAAATCGCCACAGCCGGCACGAGAAAGAGAAGCGCCGCCAGCGGTGATCGGGATTCGTGCCAGTACGAGAGCGGCTGCGGTTCGGAGGTCGGCTGGAGACGCGACATACTCCATATCCGTTGGGGTAGGGGACTGCAGCGAAAATCGGTTGCTTGCCGCTGTCTCCTTGAGCGCCCCGCGGGACTCAACGGCTGGTGCGGTGGTAGCGATTCGCCGGAGGTTTGCCGGCTGGCGGATGTCCGAAGCTTCCGACCTGACGGGGTGATCGGGGTGTCCGAGACGCGAGGATGTTTTCGCCGACGGCGCTTCGGCGGATGACACCAGCCCCATCACGATCAGTCCTCCGAGATACGTGATGAGGACCCAGAACGAATCGACCCCCAACCTCCAGATGGTCTGGTCGCGTCGTTCGAGAAGCCCCCACAGATAGATGGATGTCATGACGACGGCGACGCCCCCCATGACAATCGCCGACCGGTCGACGGCATTGACGATCGGGCCGTCGCGATAGCCAAGATCTGCAATGAACAGCAATGCCATCTCGAGCGAATTCGTGCCAAAGATGTTGGCAATCACCATGGTGTAGGCCCCGCGACGAACCGCCCCGGCGGTCGTACTGACTTCGGGAAGTGACGTTGTCGCCGCGACGAGTGTTGCCCCGATCAGGCTGCTGGAAATTGCTGTCGCCTGAGCGAACGCGTCGGCCGCTGCCGAGACCGCCCAGCCGGCGAACAGGACGACACCCCCGTGCAACGCGAACCTCAACCAGATGCCCGCCAGGGAATGGTCGGCCCAGGAGGTCTGTGAGGCGTCGTCCGTCGTGGGTGCCTCGGGGACCTCGGCCGGTATCCAGGCATCCTTTCCCTCATAGTGATGCATGAAGAACAGCGACATCAGGTAGGTGGCCACGAGCAGGATGGGCCATAGCCCGATCGAGCCGAAGATCGCCACGTCACCGGCCGCCATGGCCGTCATCGTCAGGCCGGACTGCAGCATTAGCAGGACACCGCCCAGAAGCAGCACCGGCCTGGGTGAGAAGAAGGTCAACGCTCCCTTGATTAACCAGCAGTCGATAAGGGCGATGAGCGCGATCTGCATGGCGACACCGCCCATCAGGTTATTCACGGCGAGAGGCGCGTTACCGAGGACACTCGCCGTGACAGTGGTCGCGATTTCCGGCAGGGACGTCGCGACTCCCAACAACAGTGCCCCGGCGAGAGCCCGCGAGAGCGTGGTGCGCTCGGCGATGACATCCGCCAACGTGGAGAGCCTTGTTCCGGAGTACCAGACAAAGGTTCCTGCCAGTGCGATGATCAGCACGTGGCCCCAGACGGGAAGGGCTTCGAGATTCATTCCGCTACGATAGCGGCACTCCCCGGGACGCCAGGGGTTTGTGGAGATTGGTTGTGAAAATCGTGATAGTCCGGGATCCCGGCGAGCCGCTACCATTCAGCCCTTCTGCCAAGCCGGAGACGGGTCGACCGCATGATTTCACTAAAATGCCCCAACTGTGATGCACCTCTCGAGGTCCCGGAGGGCCGCAGCCTGTACTTCTGCCAGTTTTGTGGCGGACAGGTCGTTGGAAAACACTTCCCGCAACAACAGACACACGATGTTCCGGCACGCAAGTCGAAATCGGCGCCGGGGATTCCCGAGATACTGAACGTTGAAGACGATGGATACCGGCTGCAGATCAGCTGGCGCTGGTTCAGCCCGCTGGTCTTCTTTCTGATCCCGTTCTGCATCGTGTGGAACGGTTTTCTGGTGGGCTGGTACACGATGGCGATGGGCTTCGGCGGGGACATGCCAGGCCCGATGGAACTGCTTTTCCTGCTGTTCCCGATCGGGCATATCGCTGTCGGCGTGGGCATGACGTATGCCGTGCTGACCATGCTTTTCAATCGCACGACGGTGACGATCGAACACGGACAACTGACGGTGCGGCATGGGCCGCTTCCGTACCCGGGCAACCGTCAGTTGTTTACGGAGGATGTCGATCAGTTGTACTGCATTGAGGAGAAGACGGCCAGTAAGGACGATGGGGGGTATCTCAAGTACACGGTGATGGCCCTGCTCCGCGACGGGACGAGCGTGAAGCTGCTTCCTCCGGACAGCAAGCGGGAACTCGCCCGCGCGGTGGAGTACCTCGTTGAGAAACACCTGGATATCGAGGACCGTCACATCTCTGGCGAAGTCGCGTAGCCGATGGACGTGATTGCGGCAGAAAAGAGTTGCCGGGCAGACAGTGCGCGAGCGACAATGATCAACCCCGGAGGGATTGCTGGCATCCGCTGCGTCGCTGGCGGCTGGCGACGTCTTCCGGGAACAAAGCAGGCCGACTGGCATCTGAGTGCCGCCACAATGATCCCGAACCGGATGACAACGCGTGGAGGGAGCGATGTCGATGCTGCGAGTGACCGGACACGCGTCGCGTGACTGCGAGGGATTGCCCCGTCGCAACTTTGTTCAGGCCGGGATCCTGGGACTGGGCGGACTTTCGTTGCCGCAATTTCTGACCACCCGCGCACGGGGACTGGAGGCGGCCGGTTCACCGCCACTGCGCCCGGATGCGGAGGGGACGAGCGTCATCCTGATGTGGATGAGTGGCGGCCCGGGACATCACGAAACGTGGGATCCGAAGCCCGATGCGAATGAACAGTTCCGTGGTCCCTTCGGTGCTATCTCGACCTCTGTGCCGGGGGTGCACTTTTCGGAGATGATTCCCGAGTCGGCCCGTGTCATGGGTCATTTGGCGATCTTACGAAGCGTGCGGCACTTCACGGGGGATCACACGAAGGGGAACCACTGGATGCTGACGGGCTTTGAGGGGCCCGATTTCAACAAGCCGGACAACAAGGTTCAGCGGCGTCCCTCGCTGGGGTCTGCCGTCGCCGTGCTCCGCGGGGCCAATGTCCGCGGGATGCCGGCGTACGCGGCTGCTCCTCACCTGCGGGGGGGAACTGACAATCTGTTCCACTATGCGGCCTACCTCGGTGGGGGTGCGAATCCGTTTGTCGTGAACTCCGACCCGAACTCGGCGGACTTCCGCGTTCGTGATCTCGGACTGGCGAGGGAGCTGACGTTTTCCCGACTGGAAGATCGCCGCGCGCTGCTGGCGACCTTCGACGAACAGCAGCGTCATGTGGAACCCGGGATGCGGGATCTGGGAGAGCACTATTCGGCCGCCTTTGATTTACTGACAAGTCGCGCCGTGCGGGACGCCTTCGACATTTCGGCAGAACCGGCCGCACTGCGTGACGCTTACGGCCGCCATGAGTTCGGGCAAAGTGCACTTCTGGCTCGCCGGCTCGTCGAGCGAGGAGTGACGTTCGTGACAGTCAACACTCAGCCCTGGGATCACCACGGCACGGCCAATCGCTATTCCACGGCGGAAGGAGCGAAGCTGCTCCTGCCTCCCTTCGACAGGGCCCTGGCGACGTTGATTACCGATCTGATCGACCGGGGGCTCTACGAGAAAACGCTGGTCGTTGCGATGGGTGAATTCGGACGCACACCGCGAATGAACTCGGCCGGTGGACGCGACCACTGGGGGCACGCCTTCAGTGTGCTGATGGGAGGCGGACGCCTGCCCCGAGGGATTGTCGTGGGCTCGTCTGACGAAACCGGTTCTCACGTTGTCGACCGTCCGCTCTCTCCCGAGGACGTGGCCGCGACCATCTACCATCA
>CAZUXX010000172.1:0-519 GCA_964624215.1 uncultured Planctomycetaceae bacterium | reverse complement strand
ACCTGGGGATCGATGGCCGCCGGACGTCATTCCCCGACCGGACCGGCCGCCCGCTCTCCCTTGTGGAACAGGGCCATCCGATTCGCGAGCTTGTCGGCGAAGGATAGGCCATTCCCGCTGTAGGGGCCCCGGCGTCACGACGCCGGCTGGAGACAGGTTGAAAGCCAGTCCCGTTGCAGCTCCATGACCAGCCGCTCCAACGTCCGCTGCGACGCAGTTGCGTGACCGCCGGGTGTGGTGAAACGGATTCCGCAGCCGCGACGGTCCCGATACTGGACGATTCCGCCGATCTCGCAGTGGATTTCGTTTCGACGCAGATGGATTCGTACCTCGGACCGGGTATCGAGCTCCTGTGCCGCAGCAGAGTCTGATCGGAAGTGCAGACCGGTGTAGCTGATGTTGTCTGCTTCTCCCGGGAGGGAGCGGCCGTGAAGAGTCAGCTCGACCTCAAGACCGCTGCCTGTCCAGACCGGAACGCGAAATGCCCGGCGACGGTTGTGCTCTCCGCCTGGAATGGAC
>CAZUXX010000171.1:4690-7226 GCA_964624215.1 uncultured Planctomycetaceae bacterium | reverse complement strand
GGTCTCGCTGCTGGAGGCGTTTCTTCATGCGTCGCGACAGACGGAACAGTTCTATGCGACAGACAACCGCATCCCGACCGAGCAGGCGCTGATCGATGATACGGGGGACGGGCGAGGGAGCCGTGCCGACCGCTTTGACGGAGTGCGGCCTCGTGTGGATGAGGGAGATACGGCCGAGCCGGACGGACTGCTGGCGAACCAGTGGTGGCTGATTCCGAGTCCGTTCGAGCGTTCGTTCCCTTCCGAGCTGGGGGGGCGTCGCGATGCCATCGAGCTGGAGATTCTCCGGCTGCGTGAACGCAAGGAGACAATGCCCGAGGAGGAGTACTACCGGGAGCTGGAGAGTCTGCTGGTGGAGTTCGCGACGTTGTACGCCGAGGCGGAACAGGCCTCTTCGGCTGCCGCCGGGGAGCGGGACGGCCGCTGACGGGAAGGGCGGCATGAGGGAAGTCGCAGGTTGTGCTGCGGGTTCTGCTTCCGGGAGACTTGCGATCCCGGTACAGTGGGACCGGTCGTATCAATTCTTCCGGTTCTACAGGGGCTTCTCGTGCTTGAGCTGAATACGTCCCCCCGATTTCTGCTGACTCGCGGCGTGGGTCTGATTCTGTTCGCCGGGCTGTACATGTTCTGCTTCGGGCAGGAGGAGCCACCGCGGCCGCGTGCGGAGGCGGCGCTTCCGGCTGCTGCTGCGGATGAGAACGGCCTGTCGACTCTGCGGCTGACGGAGACGATCGAGATTCGTCTGGATGAGGAAGGCCCGTTCCACTGGGCAGGTCTGACGAATGGACCTGGGGGGAAGCGGGTGCGAATTGTGATGGCGGGGCCGGGGCCGGCGCTGAGACTGGTGGGAACGCATGCGGGGACCGCGGATCCGCAGACCGTTCGTCGGGGAGTCTGGGAGCGTGAAGCGGGGCCGATGCTTGAGGGGCTCGAGATTGTGGGGGAGCATCCAGAGGCGTGCGGAATCGAGCTGGACGGGACGATGCAGGCGACGCTCAGCCGGATAACGGTCCGTCAGTGCAAGGATGCGATTCGACTGGTGAACCGGAACCGCAACGTGATCATTGCGGATTGCCACCTGTACGAGAACAGCGGTTGCGGTGTGCTGCTCGATGACGTGAACCTGCATCAGATCAACATCACCGGCTGCCATATCAGTTACTGCCGGGGCGGGGGTGTTGTTTCACGCAAAGGGAATGTTCGCAATCTGCATATCACCGGGTGTGATCTGGAGAGCAACCACGGCGAGGAGCATCCCGCCACGGCGAACGTGCTGATCGACTGCCGCGAGTCGTCGGCGGGGACGGCCGAGGTTGCCATTACGGGGTGCACGATTCAGCACAACAGCCAGGGCCCCGAGTCGGCGAACGTGCGGATCATCGGACGGAGCCTGCCGATGAAGGATCAGGAGGTTGTCCGCGAGGGGCATGTCACGATCAGCGGGAACATCTTCAGCGATGTGCAGACGAATGTGCACCTGAAGGACTGTCGCGGTGTGACACTGACCGGCAACACGTTCTGGATGGGGTACGAGTGGAATCTGCTCGTCGAGGATTCGACGCACATCGTCGTCGGGCCGAACAACTTCGACCGGAACCCGCGGTACGCGTATGGCACGGCGAAGACGACGCGAAACGCATTGCGGTTCGTCAACTGCTCGGACTGCACGCTGACGGGACTGCACATCGCTTACGTGCAGGATGCCGAAGCAGGGCTGGTGCTCGAGAAGTGCCGCTGGATGAACATCAGCGGCTGTACTCTGCTGGAGAATTCGGGTGATGGTCTGCTGCTGAAGGACTGCGAGCACTGTCTGGTGTCGGGCTGCATGATCCGGCAGCGGGGTTCCGATGGCGAGCAATCGAAGGCCATCCGGGTTTCGGGTGGCACTGATGTCCGCATCAGTCCGGTGAACCTGCCGGGGACCGCCGACTGAGGCATCTGCGCGGTGCGATGGCGGATGGAGTCAGGCCCGGCGGGCCCCCCTTCCCTGTCGATGGAAGTTGCGTGACGGGGCGCGGGTGCGCTATGCAGCGGGCGTGGGAATGGTCTTGTTGAACAGCGGGGCGAGAGCCCGGATCTGCTTGACGACCTCGGCGTACTGGTCGGGGAGGAGGGCCTGCGGGCCGTCACTGAGCGCCTTCTCGGGGTGGCTGTGGACTTCGATGTGGATGCCATCGGCGGCGACCGCGGCGTAAGCCATCGCGGGGATGAGATCCGGCCGACCGGTGGCATGGCTCGGGTCGACCACGACCGGCAGGTGCGACTGACCGCGGAGGTTGGGGACGGCGGAGAGATCGAGGAGGTTGCGTGTCGACTTGTCGAAGCTGCGGATTCCGCGTTCGCAGAGAATGACCTGGCGGTTGCCGTTGGAGAGGATGTACTCGGCGGACATGAGCAGGTCTTCGACGGTGGCGCTCATGCCGCGTTTGAGGAGAACGGGACGGTTGGTTTGTCCGACCTCGTTGAGGAGGTTGAAGTTCTGCATGTTGCGGGCCCCGATCTGGAACAGGTCGGTATAGCGATCGATCAGTTCGAC
>CAZUXX010000171.1:1737-4680 GCA_964624215.1 uncultured Planctomycetaceae bacterium | reverse complement strand
CGGTGACGACCGGCATTGACAGTTCGTCGCCGACGGCGCGGAGAATCTTGAGGCCGTCCTCTCCCATGCCCTGAAAACTGTAGGGGCTTGTGCGGGGTTTGAAGGCTCCGCCCCGCAGAACGTTGGCGCCGGCTGCTTTGCTGGCCGTGCCGATCTCGCGGAGAATGTCTTCTCCCTCGATGGCACATGGTCCGGCGATCAGGATCATCGATCCATTCCCGATGGCCACGCCGTGGCCGAGGTCGAACTTCGAGTCGTGTTCCTGGAACTCGCGACTGGCGAGTTTGAACGGTTTGAGGACCGAGAGGACGTCTTCGACTCCTGCCATCGCCTTAATGGGGGCATTGCGGAGTTTGTCCTCCTCACCGAGGACGCCGATGAGCGTTCGTTTGACGCCACGACTGATCTCGTGACGAAAGCCCATTTCGCTGAGGGTGTCGCAGATGCGTTCGATCTGGGATTCGGAGCAGTCGGGCTTCAGGACGATAATCACGGCAGTGGACTTCGGATGAGGCGGGTGAGACGGAGCGCTTGAGCCTGGCGTACATGTGCCGGCTTTGGAGCAAGGCGGAATTCTAGCGGATCGCCGGGCCGACGTCAGTCAGTGCCGGTGGTTCGTTGTCGGACGGGTCGATTCTGCCTGCTTCGTTGTGGGTTTCGGGGAGGATCCGGATGAGGGAATGCGACGCACGCGGAGCGCTCCGACGGATTTCTGCGGGCTTTCGCAAACGTGGCGTATCGCGTGCCTGCTCGCGGTTGTTGCAGGAGTCGGATACGCTGAGGCCCTGCTGATCGTCCCGGTCCCCTGTTTCCAGGAACTGCGATGCTTCGACGCTCTTGTGTGATGTTGGTGGTACTGGTCGCGGGCTGCCTGGGGGCGGTTTCGGTCGATGCGGCCGAGCCACTGCGGGTTCTAATCGTTGATGGACAGAACAATCATGACTGGGAGCAGACGACACCGTATCTGAGGCAAATGCTCGAGCGGACCGGCCGCTTTCGGGTCGAGGTGGCGACCACGCCTCCCCGGGGGGCGTCAGAAGGTGACTGGGACAAGTTTCGGCCGGCGTTTGGTGAGTTCGATGTCGTTCTGAGTAACTACAACGGCGAGACGTGGCCCGAAGAGGTGCGAGGGGCGTTCGAGGAGTTCGTCCAGTCGGGCGGGGGTGTGGTGAATGTGCATGCCGCGAACAACCCGTTCGCGGACTGGGAGGCATTCAACCGGATGATCGGGCTTGCGTGGCGACCGGCTGCTTTTGGTGAGCGGGTCGTCCTTGACGCCTCGGGGGAGGCGGTGCGTCAGGCCCAGGGGGAAGGGCCGGGGGCCGGGCATGGGCGGCAACATCCCTTCCGTGTGATCACGCGTGATCGTGAGCATCCGGTGATGCAGGGATTTCCTGAAGAGTGGATGCACCCGACTGATGAGCTGTACCACGGACAGCGAGGACCGGCCGCGAACATGCACCTGCTGGCGACCGCGTACTCGGATCCGGAGACAGGGGGGACGGGGATGCACGAGCCGATGGTGTGGTGGATTCCGTACGGCAAGGGGCGTGTGTTCACGACGCTTCTGGGGCATGTGGGACGGGGCCAGCCTGCGGAGACGTGGCCGATGCGCTGCCGCGGCTTCGAGGCGCTGGTGACTCGCGGGTGTGAATGGTCCGCGACCGGCACGGTGACGATTCCGCTCCCGGCGGAGATGCCCACGCCCGAGGACGTTGCACTGGGTCCGGCTGCGAAGTAATCGTCACATGCCCGAGGGATCGATTCCCGTCAACCGGACGCTCGTCGGCGTGCTGGCCATCGGCTGCACACTGACGGGGCTTGCCTTCGCGATTTTCGACTCATTCGAAAGTGCCGCGTTCGGGGCCTTCCTGCGCACAGGGGTTCTGCTGGGGGCCTTCTGGCTGGCGTTGCCGTCGAAGAACCGTGATGCGGCCTGGGCCAACGTTTCGCCGTGGACGCTGGCGATCACGGTGGTCCTGATCCTGATCCTCGTGCGGCGTCCGCGTGCGTTTCTCCCCCTGATCGCGGTGGTGGCAGCCGCCGCGATCTTCATCCGTCCCCGCCGCCGCCCCTGATCGATCCTGAGAGGATCTTTGTGGCGGCGTTTGAGCGTCCACCGGCCTGTATAGCGGGTGAGGACGCCGCCAGCCGGCTGCACACCGGGGGAGGCGGTTTGGATCCTGAGAGGATCTTTGTGGCGGCGTTTGTGCGTCCACCGGCCTGTCACGCTGCTAGCGGAGGGAATCGATGGCCCAGGGGTGTTCGCGCACCCAGTTCCAGAGGGCTCTGAAGGGAGGTGTGAACTGTCCGGGAGCTGCGGCAAGCTCGCGGTCGAGTTCTGCGGGTGTCCACCAGTGCAGCGATTCGATCTCGTCGGGGTTGGGTATCGGCTCTGTGTCGGTGGTCAGCTGGTAGAGCATGGTGTGCTCGCAGGCCGTTTCGGGGCCGGCGGCGAGCTTGACGACCTGGACGAGATTTCCGGCGTCGAGTGCGAGTTCCTCAGCGAGTTCGCGGGTTGCGGCGGCGAGGTATGTTTCTCCCGGGTCGACGTGACCGGAGGCGGAGGAGGTGTAGCAGGAGGGATACTGGTCCTTGGTCGCAGTACGGCGGTGGACCAGGAGGCGACCATCGCTGCGAACGACCCAGATGTGAACGGCCCGGTGCAGCAGGTTCTGTGCATGGATGTCGCGACGGGTTGCCTGGCCGACGACGTGGTCGTCGGCATCGCAGATATCGAGCAGTTCGTCGGACATTTCAAACGGAGTGCAGTGGGAACGATCGGGCAGCCGGCAGATGTCGGACTACTCGAGGAGGTCGACCGGTTCCCGATCGGGGAAGGTGACTTCCATGCGGTCGTAGTCCCAGACGCCGTCGGATTTCTCGCCGCGGACGTGGACGGTGGCCTCTCCGCGGGGACCGCTGATCGGATAGTTCAGGTCA
>CAZUXX010000171.1:643-1727 GCA_964624215.1 uncultured Planctomycetaceae bacterium | reverse complement strand
CGGCCATCTGTTCGGCGAGCTCGCGCAGCTGCTCGTCGTTGTTGAGGTTGATGCTTCCCTGCATCATCCAGCCGTCGTTGATCGGCTCGCCCAAGGCCTCGACGACGGCGGGGTTGGAGCGTGCGCGCCGGAGCGACTCGGTAAAGGGCTCGCTCGATTTGAGAGCGGAGAGTCCCCACCAGAGGATGCCTCCGCAGCCGCCACAGCAGATGAGGATGACTGTCAGAGGGAGGCAACCTAGCAGGAGCCAGAGTTTGCGGTTTGACGGCGGCGGTGGAGGAGTTCCGCCGTCGAATGTTCCTCCCTCGACTGGTGCGGGAGAGTCGGTGAATCCGGGGTGCTCGTCGCTCATTACCGTCTCTCTCGGGAGGCGCCTGTGGCTCGTGGTCCGTTCAGCCCCGGGGTCAGGCTGGGGCTGTTACGGCGTGCTGCCGACTTGACTCACTTCCCCGCACGAGTCGTGTTCCCGCAGCGTAAACGGGCGGCTCGACAGTGTACAACGAATTCGTCAGGCTGCGGTGCGATTTGCCGGAGCACTGTCTGGCTGTCATCCGGTGGTGGGAAGCGGGTTTTTCGATGTCACGTCCCAACATTCTCTGGATCTGTTCTGACCAGCAGCGATTCGACACGATCAGGGCGCTGGGGAACCGGGTGATTCAGACACCCCATCTCGATCGGCTGGTTGAGTCCGGCGTGTCGATGACGCAGGCGTATTGTCAGAGCCCGGTGTGTACTCCGAGTCGGGCCTCGTTTCTGACGGGTCGCTATCCGCGCACGACGCGTTGCCGCCAGAACGGCCAGTCGATTCCTCCCTACGAGCGGCTGTTGCCGCGGATTCTGGCAGACCACGGTTACCACTGCGGTCTGGCGGGGAAGCTGCACCTGTCGTCGTGTGCGGGGGGGCGGGTCGAACAGCGAATCGACGATGGTTACTCCGAGTTCTCCTGGTCGCATCATCCTCAGCCGGACTGGCCGGAGAATGCATACACCCAATGGCTGACGCGACAGGGTGTCTCGTGGGAGGAGCTGTACTCGGAGCCGGAGCGGGACTACGTGAAGGAAGGGGTCCCGGCGGAACTGCACC
>CAZUXX010000171.1:0-633 GCA_964624215.1 uncultured Planctomycetaceae bacterium | reverse complement strand
TGTATCACCCGGCGTCGTACCACAGACGAGCCGTGGCTGTTTTCAGTGAACTTCTTCGATCCACATCATCCGTTCGATCCGCCGGCGGAGTACTTGCGGCGATACAATCCGGCGGAGATGCCGGTGCCGAAGTTTCGCGACGGAGAGCTGGACGCGAAGCCGCGGTATCAGCAGCTGGACGATCAATGGGCGCACAACACACCGGGGTCGATGGCTGTCTCCCGGTTATCGGTTGAGGCATCGCAGCGGATCACTGCGGCCTACTACGCGATGATTGAGCTGATTGACCATCAGGTGGGAAGGATGCTGGAAGCACTGGAAGCGACCGGACAGCTCGAGAAGACGATTGTCGTGTTTATGTCCGATCACGGGGAGATGCTCGGCGATCATGGACTCTATCTGAAGGGGCCTCATTTCTATGACGAGGCGATCCACGTTCCGCTGATCTTCTCTGCTCCGCAACGGCTGCAGGCGGGGTTGCGGAGTGATGCACTGGTTGAGTTGACCGACCTGGCGCCGACGCTTCTGGAGTGTTGTGGGCTGGCTCCGGAACCGCAGATGCAAGGGCGTTCGTTTGCGGGCATCCTGAGTGGCGAGAAAGACCCGGGCGAACATCGGGACGCTGTCTATTGC
>CAZUXX010000170.1:0-7231 GCA_964624215.1 uncultured Planctomycetaceae bacterium | reverse complement strand
GCATGGAGGCGTACGGCGAGATCCGTATCAGTTTCGATCGATTGTGGGAGATGCTGGCCTGGGATTTTCGTCATCACGACGACGTCACGGACGAGGATGTTGTGGTGGAACTTGTTCTCATTCTGGCCGCCGATCTCTGCCGATTGCTGATCGACGTGGATTCTTCCGTCCCAGCGCCAGAATCGTTCCAAACTTCCGGCGACAGCGCTTGATGTCTCTTCGGAATCATGGCTCCATGTGTCACGTGAAGACCAACCACCAGCACGGGAGCCAGAGATGACCGACCAGACCAGACAAGAACGCGAACGCAACCTGCGAGACATCTTCCGCACGATGGATGCCCACCGGGCGCAGGAGATCCGCGAGGCGTACTACAAGGCGGTTGAGGGATTGAGCGCATTGGCGGAATCCTTGGAGATTGCCGACGCCGAAATGGACAGCCCGCACGACCACGCGCTGATCGAAGAACACCTGATCGCCTGCGAGGCGATTGACGCCATGAAGGCGAGCCTGCTCGGACGCATCCTTTGATGCGGGGCCGGGCGGCGATTCATTCTCACCAACCTGCTGCCCGGTGACTGATGCCCAACCCCTGGACGATGAACGTCCACGAGTGCCCGCAGTGCGGGTCGTACCTCCGTTTCGGCGGCGACGTCCACGAATGCGGTCCGCGTGACGACTCTCATATCCGGTACAACCTCGCGACCACGGACGAAGAGAAAGCCGCGCTGTCTGAATCCGTCCGACTGCTGCATGGGATCGACGAGGCGTTCTGGTACCGCAACCGATCCCAAGTGCTGGCCATCGTGCAGCGCCTTCGTCGCGACGGCCATCCCGATCCGAAGGTGGTGGCCTGCATCACACCGCGACTCGAAAGCCCACAGGATCTTTGACCCGGAATCGACATGGTAGCAACCAACGGTGCCACAACACCGAAGCTGTGTGACCTGAAGCCGCTTGACCTGACGCGGAATGAGGTACATGCACTCTTCGAACTTCGGGATGGAGAACTGTTCTGGAAAGTGAAACACAAGTGTGTCGCGCCCGGCGACTTGGCAGGCGGCCCGCAAAGTAATGGCTACTGGCGAATCAAGATCAACGGGCGAAGTTACAAGCGGTCGCGTCTTGTATGGCTCTATGTTCATGGAGTCGACTCGTACCCGCGATTCCTTGACCACATCAACCGCGACCGCAGTGACGATCGAATCGAGAACCTGAAGCTCGCGACTCATGGGGAGAACCAGCGAAATCGGAGTTGGGGATCGTCGCGATGTCGGTATGTGTACCGAGAGAGAAAGCGCTGGCGAGTCCGTGTCGCAACAAATGGGGGCCGTCTGAGTCTGGGGCGATTTGATTCGGAGCAGGCTGCCATCGCCGCAGTGAAGCAGTGGGAGCTTACGGTTGGCTAGAGTTCTCATCATCTCGGACACCCATTGTCCTGGCATGCGCACGGGGTACGTCGATTTCCTGCAGCGGATCGCTGACCGCTACGCAGTCAACCGCGTGGTCCACATTGGTGACCTCGTGGACTGGGCGTCCATCTCGTATCACGAAAAGAGCCCCAGCCTCCGGAACGCCACGCTGGAGTACGCCCGTGCCAAACGGCAGGTGGCGTCACTGACGAAGGCATTCCCCACAGCCGACTGGCTGATCGGGAATCACGATGCCCTGACCGAACGTCAGGCAGTCACCGCTGGTCTGCCACCGGAACTGCTCCGCGACTATGCCGACATGTGGGAGGTCAATTGGACCGTCCATCCCCGGTTCACCAAGTTGCGGATCGATGGTGTCATCTATTCGCACGGCGACAGTGGCCGCGGTGGTCAGGACGCAGCGTTTCGTCAGGCGAAGGATAACTTCCGCTCCACGGTCATCGGCCACTTTCACAACCAGGCGGGCGTCCGCTGGTGGGCCAACCCGGAGTTCCGCGTGTTCGGTCTTTCCGTCGGCTGCGGGATCGATGCCAGCCGGATGCAATTCGAGTACGGCCGCAAGTTCGCCCACAAGCCGATTCTCGGCTGCGGTATCGTGCTCAACGGCAAGCAGGCCTACTTCGAACCGTGGCTGCTGCACAGCCGCTGAACCACAACTCAGAAAAGGACCGCATGATCGCCCCGCTGACGAAATCGGAAGCCCTGCCAACCGTCGAACTTGAGACATCACGGGACCACGTCCCGTTGATCTACCTGGCCGGTCCCTTTACCGAACCAGACCCGGTGGAGAATACCCATCGCATGCTTCAGATCGCTGACGCCATCCTGGAGGCCGGGTTCACACCATTGATTCCGCATCTCACGCTGGCGTGGCATCTGGTGTCACCGAAGCCATATGCCTCCTGGTTGGCATACGACCGACACCTGTTGGCCCGTTGCGATATCCTGCTCCGAGTTCCCGGTTACTCGCACGGCGCAACGCAGGAATGCACCTTCGCCGATGAACTGGCGATTCCCGTCATCCGCCCCCGCTCCGCTGATCCTGCGGATTGCGTCGCCGCTCTGACGCACTTCTTCTCGAACTGAAAGGAACCGTCTTGAACGAACAGACCACGGTCCACTGTACCGAATGCAGTAAAGAACACACCGGCTGCGCTGATTGCCACCGCTGCCATCTCTGTTGCCGCTGCAACGCCGGAGAAGGCTGATGCGCTGCTCCCGCTGTTGTGCCGAATTCGAACCTGCCGACTCGGTCGGCAGTGACTTTCACCTCTGCCAGGACTGCTGGGAATGTGACAGTTCTCGAATGTGGTGGTCCATGATCGCCGCACTCGCTCCGCCTGAGGATCAAGACTTGATGACCGAACATGATCTGCCCCGCATCTTCAACCCGGACGGCGCTGCCGAGAACCCGAAGGACCGCGTCGGGGCAGGGAAACCACCGCTGCACCTGATTCCTCCCGCGGCCGAGATCCTCGAAGCAATCGTGATGGGGCTCGGTGCCCGCAAGTACGGGGAGTTTAATTGGAGAACCTCGAAGGTCCGGGCGACAGTCTACATCGCTGCTGCCAAGCGCCATCTGGCGCAGTGGCTCGACGGCCAGAACGATGATCCCGAGAGCGGCGTCTCCCATCTGGCACATGCCCGCGCCTGTCTCGGCGTGCTGCTCGATGCCATCGCCACCGGGAATGTCATCGATGACAGGCCTCCGTCCGGTCCGGCCGCCGAACTGATTCAGAAGCACACGAAGACTGTCAGCCTGACATCGCCCCCGCGCCTGCGCTAACGGAGGATCCACGGAAACGATGGGCCAGGCTGGTCATGACGCTGTTACGCCACTCGAAGCCGCACGCGAATACGTGCGCCGCGGCTGGTGTGTCGTGCCGATTCCGTTCAAGCAGAAGCGGCCCGTCATCAAGGAATGGGAGCAACTGCGGCTGACCGAACCGCAGCTTGAGCAGTACTTCGACCAGCCCGCCAATCTGGGCCTGATCCTCGGCCAGCCGTCCGGCCACCTGGTGGACGTCGATCTCGACTGCGTCGAAGCCCGAGCGATCGCCAGCCAGTACCTGCCATCGACGCCGGCCAAAACAGGGCGGGCCGGCGCAGCCGATTCCCATTGGTGGTACATCGCCGACGGCGCGAATACCGTCCAGCACCGCGATCCCGTCACACGGCAGATGGTTGTTGAGCTCCGCTCGACAGGCGGCCAGACCGTCGTCGGCCCGAGCATTCATCCGACGGGGCAGCCGTATGATGTCCTGTCTGGAGAACCAGCGGTTGTCCCGGCCGCGATGCTGACAGCCTGCGTCGAGGCGCTGGCGAAACGAGTCATCGAGCTGCGGCACGGTGAACAACCAGCCCAACCAGTTCGCAATCCCGACGCACCAACGGTTGATCGACATCGCGTTGAATCGCCAACCGACGTCGAGCGCCGCGCCCTGGCGTACCTGGACAAACTCCCGCCAGCCATTAGCGGGCAAAGTGGTCATTCCGTCACCTATACAGCCGCCACCGTTCTGGTGCATGGATTTGAACTCGATCCGGAGCAGGCTCTCGGAATTCTGTTGGACCATTACAACCCGCGCTGCGAACCACCGTGGTCCGAGAAAGAACTGCGGCACAAAGTCGAGGATGCTGCCCGGAAACCGCATGACCAGCCACGCGGATGGCTGTTGAATCAGGAACGGGAACAACCGGTCGATGTGGGTGTCGATATCTCGGCGCTCGTTGGTCAGGCGACCGAGACCGCGAATCCGTCTGCCTCAATCCAACTCATTAGCGACGAGCCAAAGGAATCTCGCACGGCCGATCCCGGCCCGTTGCCGGACGAACTGCTGCGGATTCCCGGCTTCGTCTCGGAAGTGATGGACCTTTCGCTTCGTGCAGCGCCATATCCCAACGTCCCATTGGCGTTCTGCGGAGCGGTCGCGTTACAGGCATTCCTGGGCGGCCGCAAAGTCCGTGATCCCGCCGACAACCGCACGAACCTTTATCTCATCGGACTGGCGTATGCCTCCTCCGGTAAGGACTTTCCACGCAAGATCAACGCCGCCACACTCCATGCCGTTGGGCTGACCGAGGGACTGGGCGAGAGCTTTGCCTCGGGCGAAGGTCTGCAGGACAGCCTGCACGGCACGCCCTGCATGCTGTTCCAGACCGATGAAATCGACGGGCTGCTGCAGTCGATCAACAAGGCGAAGGACGCCCGGTACGAGAACATCCTCGGCACGCTGCTGAAGATGTATTCGTCGTCCAACAGCTTTTATCCGATGCGGCGCAAGGCCGGGCAACAGGTGGCAGGGACGATCGAGCAACCCTGCCTGGTAATCTACGGCACGGCGATTCCCACCGAGTATTACTCGGCGCTGTCCGAACGCATGTTGACGAACGGCTTCTTCGCCCGTTCGATCATCGTCGATGCCGCGTGCCGTGGCACAGGACAGGAGCCGGGCGATTTCCATCCCACGCCCCGGATTCAGGAGACGGCGCAGTTTTGGGCCAACTTCAATCCCGGCAAGGGGAACCTGGAGAAGTTCTATCCGACGCCGAAAATCGTCCCGTACACCGACGAGGCGAAAGCGGAACTGATCGAGGCCCGCAAGGCGTGCGAAGTCGAGTACAAGCTGGCGGAATCACGTGGCGATCCGGTCGGGACCACGGTCTGGGGCCGAACGAGCGAACACATCCGCAAGCTGGCGCTGATCTACGCGATCAGCGCCAACCACCGTGAGCCGTCGATCGACACCAGCGCCGCTAGCTGGGCGACGCGGTTCATGATGCATCAAACGAGGCGGATGCTGTGCATGGCGCAAGGCCATGTGGCGGCGAATCCATTTCACGCCGAATGCCTCAAGGCGAAGCAGAAGCTCCGCGACGCACCCGACAAGACCCTGGCGCACAGCGTGCTGCTGAAGCGGATGAAGATGGATGCCCTGTCGTTCCAGCGCATGATGGAGACGCTGATCGATCAGGGAGATGTGCTCCCGATCAACAAGCCCACTGCCGGTCGTCCGTTCCGCGGCTACCAGCTGATCGATGCCGCTTGAGGGGGGAAACAGGACCGTGCTGGTGAACGAAGTCGCGAGCCGCGGGGTGAAAGCGGGGGAAGGAAGGAGAACGAAGGGTGAAGGATGTTTTGAAGGAAAAGACTGGAAATATACATGTTTTTCTTCTTCTTTCTCTCTTTCACCCTCATACCCCCACGCACTGGATTTTGACCCACATACCCCCGTGTGCGCGTGATAGGGGTGAAAGTAGAAAGAAGTTTCCCCGCACCTCTCAGCCGGGAGGCAGCCCGATGCCAACCACGGTCGCCCACGTTGGCCCGTGCCGCGTTGGCTCTCGGAGGTTGGCCCCGTTGGTCCGGGTTGGCCAGCGACGCGACACGTGGCCACCAGTGGCGTCCGGACTTCAGGCCACGGTTCCTTCCCGTTGCGAGATAAGAGGTTACGCCACGGGGAACCGTCGCGAAATTAGGCTGACTTTCTTTCGACTGTCCGGATTTTCTGGCCGGACATGGCAACGTGTTCCGGTGGCTGACGTTGCGACGGAGATTCTGTGGCAACCAGCGCAAACAAGTGGCCCCCTGTCGCGTTGAAACTGCTTCTGGCGATCGCCCGGCGGACTCCGGACGGTCGCCCCACACGCTACGAACCGGCGGCCTGGTTTCGGCAGCGTCCGACCTCCCGACATCGCAGCCGCTGGTCTCGCTGGACTCGGCGACTGGCAAACGCCGGCCTTGTCCGCCGGCTGACCGAACCGAATCGCGATCGTGTCCGGCAAGTCGCCATCACCAAACGCGGGCTCGCCTGGATTCACGAACACTGCGGCGGCGGGGCCATCAATGACCTGGACCTGACCTGGGACCAGTCCCCGCTGCTCCATCGCCATTCCTGAACCACTTATCTCTCCCACTTGGAGCAAACGCAATGCAAGTTGAAACCTGGCCGATCGATCGCCTGATCCCTTACGACAAGAACCCGCGATTGAATGATGATGCGGTCGAAGCAGTCGCCCGGTCGATTCAGGAATTCGGCTTCCGGCAGCCGATCGTCGTCGATGATGAGGGGGTGATCATCATCGGCCACACGCGGCTGAAGGCAGCGAAGAAACTCGGCCTCTCCGAAGTGCCAGTGCATGTCGCTCGCGGACTGTCACCGGAAAAGATCAAAGCTCTCCGCATTGCCGACAACAAGACGGCCGAGATTGCCGAGTGGAACCTGGAACTGCTGCCGATCGAACTGGCCGAACTGCAGGGGATGGATTTCGACCTCGGGTTGCTCGGGTTCGATCAGGACGAACTCGCCAAGCTGCTCGATCCGGGTGTGCAGGAAGGACTGACTGATCCGGACGAGATTCCCGCCCCACCGGATGAGGCAATCACCAAACCCGGCGACCTGTGGATTCTCGGGGAGCACCGTCTGCTGTGTGGGGACAGCAGTAAGCCGGCCGACCTCGACCGGCTTCTCGATGGCCAGCCGATTCATCTCTGCAATACAGACCCGCCGTACAATGTGAAGGTCGAGCCGCGTTCGAACAATGCCATCGCCGCCGGCCTCTCATCGTTTGAGGGCACGAAGCACCATCAGGCTCTCGATGTGGCCCGGCATCCCGAGAAGGCTAAGCCGACGCAGAAAAAACTGCGGGCGAAGGACCGGCCGCTGGCCAACGATTTCGTCACCGACGATGCGTTCGATGAGATGCTCCTGGCGTGGTTCGCCAACGCCTCGCGCGTGCTCAAGCCCGGCGGCTCGTTCTACATCTGGGGCGGCTACGCCAACCTCGGCAACTACCCC